>NZ_LPVS01000106.1:0-98370 GCF_014843905.1 Mesorhizobium silamurunense
GTCGACAATGCTCAAAACCGAGCCGCCGCCCCTTGACCCATTAGAGAACGAAACCGGTTGGTCGAAAAGCAAAGCCCGCGGGATTGCTCCCGCGGGCTTCTGTCCTGAAATAGGCGGCTTGGCTCAGCCGTGCGCGAGCACGGCCAACAGCAGCAGGGCCACGATGTTGGTGATCTTGATCGCCGGGTTGACGGCAGGGCCGGCGGTGTCCTTGTAGGGATCGCCGACGGTGTCGCCGGTGACGGAGGCCTTGTGCGCCTCGGAACCCTTCAAGTGCTTGACGCCGTCCTTGTCGGTGAAGCCGTCCTCAAACGACTTCTTTGCGTTGTCCCAGGCGCCGCCGCCGGAGGTCATCGAGATGGCGACGAACAGCCCGTTGACGATAACGCCGAGCAGCGAGGCGCCGAGCGCGGCGAAGGCCGAGGCCTTCGAGCCCGAGATCAAGAGCACGCCGAAATAGACGACGAGCGGCGCCAGCACCGGCAGCAGCGACGGGATGATCATTTCCCGGATCGCAGCCTTGGTCAGCAGGTCAACCGCACGCGCGTAGTTCGGCTTCGACGTGCCGGCCATGATGCCCGGATCTTCCCGGAACTGCCTGCGTACCTCTTCGACAATCGAGCCGGCCGCGCGGCCGACGGCCGTCATGGCGATGCCGCCGAACAGGTACGGGATCAGGCCGCCGAAGATCAGGCCGGCGACGACGTAAGGGTTGGAGAGGTCGAAGGAGACCGCACCCATGCCCTGGAAGTAAGGGAACTTGTCGCCATTGGCGGCAAAGAATTTCAGGTCGTTCGAGTAGGCGGCGAACAGCACCAGTGCGCCGAGACCGGCTGAGCCGATGGCATAGCCCTTGGTCACTGCCTTGGTGGTGTTGCCGACGGCGTCGAGCGCGTCGGTGGATTGACGAACTTCCTTGGGCAGACCGGCCATTTCGGCAATGCCGCCGGCATTGTCGGTGACCGGGCCGAAAGCGTCGAGCGCCACGATCATGCCGGCGAGGCCGAGCATGGTGGTAACGGCGATCGCGGTGCCGAAAAGGCCGGCGAGCTGGTAGGTGGCGATGATGCCGCCGACGATGACGATCGCCGGCAAAGCGGTCGATTCCAGCGAGACCGCCAGGCCCTGGATGACGTTGGTTCCGTGGCCGGTCACCGACGCCTGGGCGATCGAATTCACCGGCCGCTTGTTGGTGCCGGTATAGTATTCGGTGATCACCACGATGAGCCCGGTCACAGCCAGGCCGATCAGCCCGCAGATGAACAGGTTCTTGCCGGTGACGGCGACGCCGGCGACCGTGCCGATCTCGCCCCAGCCCAGCACCGCCGACGTGGCGATTGCGAGGCCTACGATCGACAGCAGGCCGGTGACGATCAGACCCTTGTAGAGCGCGCCCATGATCGAGCCGTTGGACCCCAACTTGACGAAGAAGGTGCCGACGATCGAGGTCAGGATGCAAGCGCCGCAGATGGCGAGCGGATAGAGCATCGCCGCACCCAGCACGGCAGTGCCGCCGAAGAAGATGGAGGCCAGAACCATGGTGGCGACGACGGTGACGGCATAGGTCTCGAACAGATCGGCGGCCATGCCGGCGCAGTCGCCGACATTGTCGCCGACATTGTCGGCGATGGTGGCCGGGTTGCGCGGATCATCCTCCGGAATACCGGCCTCGACCTTGCCGACGAGGTCGCCGCCGACGTCGGCGCCCTTGGTGAAGATGCCGCCGCCGAGACGGGCGAAGATCGAGATCAGCGAAGCGCCGAAACCGAGCGAGACCAGCGCGTCGATGACGACGCGGTCATTGGGCTGAAGGCCCATGGGCCCCGTCAGGATGAAGTAGTAGATCGAGACGCCGAGCAGGGCGAGGCCGGCGACCAGCATGCCGGTGATGGCGCCGGACTTGAAGGCGATGTCAAGGCCGGCGGCGAGGCTGTTGGAAGCAGCCTGCGCGGTGCGCACATTGGCGCGCACCGAGACATGCATACCGATGAAGCCGGCAGCGCCCGAGAGCACGGCGCCGATCAGGAAGCCGATCGCCGAGGTGATGGAGAGCAGCCACCAAGCAAGCAGGAGCACGACGATGCCGACAACGGCGATGGTGGTGTACTGGCGCGCTAAGTAGGCCTGGGCGCCTTCGCGAATGGCGGCGGAGATTTCCTGCATGCGCTGGTTGCCCTGATCGGACGCAAGGACCGAACGTGTCGCCCAGATGGCGTATAGAACTGACAGCAAGCCGCAGGCGATGACGGCGGTAATGATGGTCATTGCCGGATTTTCCTCGATTGATGGCCCAAAAGAACCCCTCCCTGGGCCGTTGGATCGGGTGTGAATGCCGCCAAGCGGAATCCACCCCTTGGCTGCGGTGTATGCGAAACAGGGCTCGGAACGTCAAGATATTGTTCGGTTTTTGCCCGGCTTTCGCCCGAAAGACGAAGACGGCGACTCACCGGCAGGCGCCGCCGTGCTTTTAGATCGATTGAAATGACGTACCGTAAATCAGCCAGCGCGCAAGTCGCCGTCGGGCTGGATGACGAAAATCAGCACTATTCTGCTTCCCGCCCCATGCGGCGCGCGGCGTAGCGCTCGATCGCCGACAGGCCGTCATAGATCAGCACCGCAAGCGCCGCGACGATCAGGCCGCCCTGCAGCACGAAGGCCAGGTTGTTCGAGATCAGGCCGGCGATGATCACCTCGCCCAGCGTCTTGGCCGCCACCGTGGAGCCGATAGTGGCGGTGGCGAGGCTGATGACCACGGAAAGCCGGATACCGCCGAGGATCACCGGGGCGCTGAGCGGCAATTCGACCTTCATCAGCCTTTGCCAGCCGGTCATGCCGGCGCCGCGCGCGGCTTCCATCACGTTGCCGGGCAGCGTGGTGAGCGCGGTCAGTGCGTTCTCGAAAATCGGTAGCAGCCCATAAAGGAAGAGCGCGATCAGTGTCGGCTTCTCGCCGAAGCCGACCGCCGGCACGGCGAGCGCCAGCACCGCGACCGGCGGAAAAGTCTGGCCGATGTTGACCAGGCTGCGCGACAGCGGCAGGAACTCGGCGCCGGCGGGCCGGGTGACCAGGATGGCGAGCGCGACGGCGACGATCGTCGCGGCAACCGTGGCGACCAGCACAGTCCTCAGATGCAGCAATGTCAGCGTCAGCAGGCTGCCCTGGTTGTAGATTGCAGGCGCGCCGTTCTCGGTCAGTGGCCTGAGCAACGGCTCGAACCAGCCCGGGCTGGCGATGAAGACCACCAGCAGCACCAGAAGCGCCAGCCTCAACAACGCGGGCAGCCAGGCCCTCATGCGGGCCTCGCGCGTTTCACCAGCCCTTCAACGGTGACGCGTCCGAGCGGCTTGCCGTCAGCACCCTTCACAGGCAGTGCCGGACGGCCTGTCCACAGAAGCTCGGCCAACGCGTCGCGCTGGCTGGCGTCGCCGGGGATCGCCTCGCCCTCGGCGCCGCCGGGCTCCACGGCATCGCGCACACGGCCGAGCGACAGGAGCCGGAACGGCCGCTCGCTGGAGCCGACCAGGGTTTCGACGAAGCCATTTGCGGGCCTTGCCAGGATCTCCGCCGGTCTAGCGTATTGCAGCAGCTTTCCGGCATCCATGACGGCGATCTTGTCGCCCATATGCACCGCCTCCTCCATGTCGTGGGTGACGAGGACGATGGTGGTGCCGAAGCGCTTCTGGATCGCCAGCAGATCCTCCTGCGCCTTGGTGCGGATGATCGGGTCGAGCGCGCCGAACGGCTCGTCCATCAGAAGTACGTTGGGCTCGGCGGCGAGCGCGCGGGCAACGCCGACACGCTGCTGTTGGCCGCCGGAGAGCTCATGCGGATAGCGCGGACCATAGGCCTGCGGATCGAGCTGGTAGAGCGTCATCAATTCTTCGACGCGCGCCTTGATGCGGTCCTTGTCCCAGCCGAGCAGAAGCGGCACGGTGCCGATGTTCTGCGCCACCGTGCGGTGCGGGAACAGGCCATGGCCCTGGATGGCATAACCGATGCTGCGGCGCAGTTGGTACCCGGGCAGCGAGCGATTGTCGGCGCCGTCGAGCTTGATCACTCCGGCAGTCGGCTCGACCAGCCGGTTGATCATCCTGAGCAGCGTCGTCTTGCCGGAGCCGGAGGTGCCGACGATCACGGCGATGGTACGCGGCTCCACGATCATCGAGACATCGTCGACGACAGCCGTTCCGTTGTAGCGCTTGGTGATGCCTTCGATCTCGATCATTCGGAGTCTGCCCTGCGCTTGGTGGAGGTCATTTCGATGACCGCGTCGAGGATAATCGCGGCTGCAAAGGCCAGCGCCACGGTGGGCACGGCGCCGAGCAGCACAAGGTCCATCGCCGTCTGGCCGACGCCCTGGAAGACGAAGACGCCAAAACCGCCGCCGCCGATCAGCGCCGCGATGGTGGCAAGGCCGATGTTCTGCACCAGAACGATGCGGATGCCGGTCAGGATCACCGGGAAGGCGAGTGGGAACTCGACATCGAACAGGCGCTGCCGGTCGGTCATGCCCATGCCGCGGGCGGCATCGTTGGCTGCGCGGGGCACACCGGCAAGGCCGACCACGGTGTTCGCCACAACCGGCAGCAGCGAGTACAGAAACAGCGCGACGAAGGCCGGCGCGGTGCCGATGCCCCTGATGCCGGCCGCCGCCGCGCCCGGCACATGCGCGGCGATCCAGCCGAGCGGCGCGATCAGCAGGCCGAACAGCGCTATCGACGGGATGGTCTGGATGATGTTGAGCACATTCAGCACCCCTGCCCGCAGCGCCTCGACGCGGTGGCAGAGGATGCCAAGCGGAACGCCGGCGACCACCGCAGCTGCCAGCGAGCCGAGCGCCAGCGTGATGTGCTTGGAGCCCTCCGCCCAGAAACTGTCGGCGCGGCTGGCATATTCCTTGAGAATGGAAAGGCTGTCCCAGCTTCCCGAAACGAGCAGCGCGCCGATGGCGAGCGCAGCGACGGCAAGAACGCCGACGCGGGCCGATGGCGAGAGGTCCAGCCTGGTGAGCACATCGGCCAAAAGCAGCGTGAAGGCGAAGATCAGCAGCCAGAAACCCGAGGCCGGCGCGATACGGGCGAAGGTGTTGCCGGCGGGCGTCAGGAGGCCGCCGGCAACGCCGATCAGGATGGCGAGGGCTGCAAGAGTAATCACGCTGGCGGCGAGCCTCAGAACAAGCGGCGTCCTCAATAGCGCGACAATGCCGCCAATGATCAATATCGCCAGCAGCAGGGTGCCAAGCGCCGCGGGCAGCGCTTCGAGTACCGAGCGCGCCTGTCCCGGCACGATGCGGTTGGCGCGGAACGTGGCGAAGGGTGCCGCGAAGGCGGCGTAGGCAACGATCGCGGCGATCACCACGCCGAGCTTGTCGAAGCGCAGGGTCATGACCGCCCCTCAAGAGAGGAGATCAGCGACTTTCCAGGCAGCAGCCACTCTTTGGAGATTTGCGAAAGGCGACGCGAGATCTGATCTCCCCCCTTGCGGGGGAGATGGCCGGCAGGCCGGAGGGGCGTGGGAAGGATCGCCAGCTTTCGAATTTCAGCTCGCCTGCCGAGACATCTCCCGGGGGGCGTAGCTGCGATAAGTCGATAGGTCGGCGGGACAGCACCCCCCTCTGTCCTGCCGGACATCTCCCTCGTAAGGGGGGAGATCAGCAGCTCCACCGGCCCCACCATTCCAACCCGCACTTGTGCCGCGATCTCTGTCTGTTACTTCAGGAAGCCGTTCTTCTTGAGGAAATCTTCCGCTACCCCCTTCGCCGGCTCACCACCCAGTTGGACGCGGCCGTTGAGCTGTTGCAGCGTGACGAGGTCGAGCTTGGCGAAGACCGGCTTCAGCAGCGTATCGATTTCCGGATGTTCCTTCAGCACCTGCTCGCGGATGATCGGCGCCGGCTGATAGACCGGCTGCACATTCTTGTCGTCCTGGAGCACGACAAGGCCAGAGGGCTGGATGCCGCCGTCGGTGCCGTAGACCATGGCTGCGTTGGCGCCGTTGGTCTGGTTGGCGGCGGCGGCGATGGTCGCGGCCGTGTCGCCGCCGGAAAGCGTGATCAACTGGTCCGGCTTCAGCTTGAAGCCGTAAGTGGTCTGGAAGGCAGGGAGCGCCGCCGCCGAATTGACGAACTCGGCCGAAGCGGCAAGCACGACCTTGCCACCGCCCGAGACGTATTTGCCGAAATCCGACAGGGTGGTGAGCTTGTTCTCGTCGGTCACCTCTTTGCGCAGCGCGATCGCCCAGGTGTTGTTGGCCGGCGACGGCGACAGCCAGACGATCTTGTTGGCATCATAGTCGAGCTTCTTGGCGGTCTCGTAGGCCTTTGCGGCATCTTTCCAGATCGGATCGTCCGCCTTCTGGAAGAAGAAGGCGGCGTTGCCGGTATATTCGGGATAAATGTCGATCTCGCCGGCGGTGATCGCCTTGCGCACCACGGGCGTCGCGCCAAGCTGGATGCGGTCGGTGGTCTTGATGTTGTTGGCGTTCAAGACCAGCTGGATGATGTTGCCGAGCACACCACCCTCGGTGTCGATCTTCGAGGAGACAACGACCTGCGCATTCGCAGAGGCTGCGGTGATGCCGAGCGCGATCGCTGCTACGGCGAGCTTTCCGATTGAAAACATTGTGAAAATCCCTTGCTGTGAACCGAGAGGTCGATGGCCGCATATGAGCATGGCTTTAACACGCCGTCGGGGCACACGGTTTCATAACTAGCGAGACGCGCGCAATAATTTTGTTCCCGGCGCAACTGGCGCGCAGCGCCGGGTCCTGACAGCGTAATGTCAGTTAGCGCTGCGCAAGCCTGGCAGCCTCAAGGCGCCGAGCGCCAGGAAGCAGAGCACGACAACCGGGAACACGACCCAGTTCAGCATGGTCCAACCCCAGGCATTGTAGATCGCGCCCGACATCAGCGAAGCAAAGGCAACGGAGCCGAACAGAACGAAGTCGTGGAAGCCCTGCACCTTGCCTTTTTCGGATGGATGGTAGCTCGCGGCGACCATGGCGGTGGCGCCGATGAAGCTGAAGTTCCAGCCGAGGCCGAGCAGGATCAGCGCCGTCCAGAACTGCCATAGCGCAAGGCCTGAAAGCGCCACCACGGCACAGCCTATGAGCAGGACCAACCCGATGGCGACGATGCGCTCGGCGCCGAAGCGGTGGATCAGCGAGCCGGTGAAGAAGCTCGGCCCGAACATCGCCATGACATGCCAGGAAATGCCGAGCGTCGCGTCGTCCATCGACAGGCCGCAGCCGACCATGGCGAGCGGCGCTCCGGTCATGACGAAGCTCATCAGCGCGTAGCTGCCGACGGCGCAGAACAGTGCCGCGACAAAGCGCGGCTGGGTGGCGATCTCAGCCAGCGGGCGGGCATCGCCGCCGGCGGCCTCACTGGCGCTGCTCGTGCGCCTGGACGTATGCAGGAAGGAAAGGATGATCGCGCCGAGGGCGGCCAGTATGAGGATCGATGCAAAGGATCCGGCAAACATCACCGGCGCCAGCAATTCACGGGTGTAGATGACGATCTGCGGCCCGAGGATGGCGGTGACGATGCCGCCCGCCAGCACGAAGGAAATGGCGCGCGCCTTGAATTCCGGCGGCGCGTTGTCGGCGGCGGCGAAGCGGAACTGCTGGACGAAGGCGCCGCCGACACCGATCACGCCGAGACCGAAAGCAAACAGCCAGAAGCTCGACTGAAACAGCGCCATCGTCGCGATCAGGCCGCCGAGCGCGGTGATGACGGTGCCGGTCATGAAGCCGCCGCGGTGGCCGAGCCGGCGGATGATGGCGGCGGCCGGCAACGCGCCGAGCGCCACCCCGAGATTGAAGCCGGTGACCGGCGCCGTCGCCAGCGACTTGTCGGGGCCGAGCAGATACTGTCCGGCAAGCGCGCCGAGCGAAATGGCGATCGGCGCGGCCGAGCCCACGACCGCCTGGGCGGCCGCGAGGAGCACTGCCGTGCGGCGCGCTTCCCTGCCGGCGCCAGCGACGACCGCTATGGCGGTCACGATGCGTCCTTGCCGCGTCCTTCGCCGCGCACCCGGCGCGAGACGCGATCGAGCACTGCGTTCACCAGCTTCGGCTCGTCTTCCTCGTAGAAGGCCTTGGCGATATCGACATATTCCGAGACGATGACGGCCACCGGCACGTCGTCGCGCTTCATCAGCTCGTAGACGCCGGCACGCAGGATGGCGCGCAGCGTCGAATCCAGCCGCGATAGCGGCCAGTCATCGGTGAGTGCCTGGCGAATGACAGGATCGATGGTCTTCTGGTTCTCGACGACGCCGGTCAGGATGGCGCGGAACCACTGCGCATCCGCTTCGCGATAGAGCGCGCCGTCGACTTCCTTGCCAAGGCGGAAGGCTTCGTACTCGGCGGTGATCTCGAAGACGCCGCTGCCGGCCACATCCATCTGGTAGAGCGCCTGGACGGCGGCAAGACGGGCGGCGCCGCGCTTGTTGGCGTGGCGCACCGCACCGGTGTGGGCAGGCTCGCTCACGATTGGGCTCCGAATTTCTCTTTCAGCGCGATCATGGTCAGCGCCGCGCGCGCGGCGAAACCGCCCTTGTCGCCTTCCGTTCGCCTGGCCCGCGTCCAGGCCTGCGCATCGTTCTCGGTGGTCAGGATGCCGTTGCCGATCGCGATCGCTTCCTGCACTGAGAGGTCCATGAGCGCGCGGCTCGATTCATTGGCGACGATGTCGAAATGATAGGTGTCGCCGCGGACGACGGTGCCGAGCGCGACGAAGCCGTCATAATGCGTGCCGCCTTCGGCGGCGCCGTCCAGCGCGAAGGTGATGACGGCCGGGATTTCCAGCGAGCCGGGAACGGTGACGACGTCATAGGTGGCGCCGGCCTCGTCCAGCGCGCAAGTCGCGCCTTCGAGCAGCGCGTCGGCGAGGTCGTCGTGGAAACGCGCCTCGACAATAAGCAGATGCGCCTTCGCCTTCGGACGAATGAACGCTTTGCCGTGTTGGGATATGCCTGCCATAAAAGTCTCCGGGGGGTTGCCGGTGACTTAGGCCGAAGCCGGGTTGATCGCAAGCACAAGATTGCCGAACCGACACCGGCCAGCATCTCTCGACGGTTTCGGGTCCCGCGCGGCGCGATCTTTCAGAACGTTCTTTTGCTAGACAGGCGAAGCCTCGAGGATCGAGATCGGCGCCCGGGTGCCGATCACCCGCTCGAGCTTCAGTCCGGCGCTTTCGAACAGGCGGGCGTATTGTGTCTCCGTCCGTTCCAGGCCGCCGGTGACCGCGAGCATGACTACATCGATGGCCTTGATCTGATCCGGCTCATCGCCCGGAGGCACGAGCGTCTCAGCCAGGAGCACCCTGCCATGCCGTGGCATGGCCTCGCGGCAACGCCGCAGGATCAACCCGGCACGTTCGTCGTTCCAGTCGTGGATGACCTTTTTGATCACGTAGATGTCGCCAACCGGGACACTCTCGAAGAAGTCGCCTGCGACGAAGTCGGTGCGCGGCAGATCGCCACCGGCGCCCCGGCGCGCCGCCGCCACGCCGGAGGGCAGATCGAATAGAATGCCGCTCAAATGAGGATTGCGGGCAAGGATGGCCGAGAGAAGCTGTCCATGCCCGCCGCCGACATCGACAATCCGCGTATATCGGCCGAAATCATAGGCGTCGGCCACTGCCTCGTTGCCGCCTTGGCTCAAGGCGACCATGGCTTTCTGAAACAGGGCAGCCTGCTCCGGGTGGGCCGAGAGCCAATCGAACCTCGGGCTCCCGAATACCTTGTCGAAGGCGGGCTTTCCCGTGCGGACGGAATGCAGAAGCTGCTCGAATGCAAGGTAGGCCTCACTGTTGATCATCCGGATGAAATCACGCGGTCCGGGCCGATCGGAACGCAGCACCGCGCCAACTTCCGTCAACGCAAAATGACGAGGGCGATTTTCAGTGAACACCCCCTCCGGCGCCAGAAGCCGCATCACGCGGTAGAGGGGTTCCGCATCCACCTTCGTGGCGGCTGCCAAGTCTTCAACCGACTGCTCGCCGGAGACTAGAAGATCGGGAATTCCGAGTTCGATAACGACGCGCAGCGCCTGTGACACAGCAAATCCGAAACCAAGTCTCACGACTTGTTGCGACGGGCTGCTCACGGTTTTCCCCTCCGGCCAAGGAGAGAGCTTATGTGGGGTGCGAACAGAAGTGAAGCCCTGCAGAACGGCGGATTTGCCCGTCCGGTGTCAGCAATCCGGGCCGCCGCCTCGCCGGAAACCGCACGGCTGTGCTCAAAGCCCCTCTTTCGCCGCCTCCGCCAGGCGCGCGGCGTAGCGGGCCATGGTGTCGATCTCGAGGTTGACGCGGTCGCCGGTCTGGCGCTCGCCCCAGGTGGTGACGCTCAGCGAATGCTGGATCAAAAGCACGTCGAAACGGGTGCCTTCGACCTTGTTGACGGTGAGCGAGGTGCCGTCGAGCGCGACCGAGCCCTTCGGCGCGATGAACTTCGCCAAATGCCGGGGCGCTTCGAGGGTGAAGCGCACGGCATCGCCCTCCTCCTTGCGCTCGACCAGCTCGGCCGTGCCGTCTACATGACCGGACACGATGTGGCCGCCGAGTTCGTCACCGATCTTCAGCGCCCGTTCGAGATTGATCCTGGTGCCGGATTTCCAGCTCGAAGCGCTGGTCAGCCTGAGCGCTTCTTCCCATGCTTCGACCTCGAACCAGCGCGCGTTCGAGCCTTGCTCGGGTAGTGCGGTGACGGTCAGGCAGACGCCGCCGCAGGAAATCGAAGCGCCGATCGCGATCGTTTCGGGGTCGTAGGCCGTATCGATGCGCAGACCGACACCTTCGCTGAGCGGCTTCACACTCGCGACAGTGCCGACGTCCGTGACAATTCCTGTAAACATCAGATCGCGTCTTCCAGCTTGACCATGATCCTATCCAAAAACCGGTTCCCACTTTTTGGGATCACGGTCGTACCCATTCGGCGTAGGCATCTTCGCCGAAGCGCATCTCGCGCAATTTGCGGAAACCTGCGGGGATATGGTCGGCGTCGATCGGCGATGCAATGCCGTCCTCGCCGATCGCTTCCGGCCCCTGAAACAGCACAATGCGGTCAACAAGGTCTTCTTCCAGGAAGGCCCTGGCCACCTGCGCGCCGCCTTCGACCAGCACGCTCGCCATGCCGAGTGCTGCCACGTCCTCCAGCAACTCCGGCAAGGCTATCTCGCTTTCATAGGTTTCCGTGCCGATGAAGCGCACGCCGGCGCGTTCGAGAGCCGCTCGCCGATGCGGATCGGCTTCGAGGCATGCCGCGACATAGAGCGGCACTCGGTCGAGGCCGGACACCAGCTTCGATGTCTCCGGCAGCCGGATCTGGCGGTCGAGAATGATGCGCGCCGGCGAGCGGTTCTCCAGTCCCGGCAGGCGCACGGTCAGCGCCGGATCGTCCTCAAGTGCGGTACCGATGCCGACCAGGATGGCATCGGCCTCGGCGCGCATCAGATAGACCTCGCGTCTGGCGATCTCGCCGGTGATGGCGACTTGGCCGGCGCCTTTCCTGCCGATCTTGCCGTCGCTCGAAAGTGCGAGCTTCAAAGTCACTTCCGGGCGTTTCTTCAATGACCGGATCAAATAGCCGGCCATCTGCTCGGCAGCTTCGGTGGCGAGCACCTTCTCCGCCACCTCGACGCCGGCGGCGCGCAGGATGGCGTAGCCCTTGCCGGAGACGCGCGGATCGGGGTCGCTCGCCGCGCCCACAACGCGCGCGATGCCCACATTGACCAGCGCGTTGGCGCAAGGCGGCGTGCGGCCGTGATGCGCGCAAGGCTCCAGCGTGACATAGGCGGTGGCGCCGCGCGCCAGCTCGCCGGCCTCGGCCAGCGCTTCGGTCTCGGCATGCGGCCGGCCGCCAACAGCAGTCACACCGGTGCCGATGATCATCGGGCCAGCGCCGTCGTCGCGCACGATAATCGTGCCGACGGAAGGGTTGGTCGAAGTGCGGCCGGCGTTGCGGCGCGACAGCCTGATGGCGGCCGCCATGAAGCGGCGGTCAAGGGCCGCTTGATCGGCCTCGGTCAGTCGAGATCCAGCCATGATCAGCCGGCGTCCTCCTCGGTCTTTTCCTCGTCGCCTTTCAGCTCGCCCAGCAATTCGTGAAAATCCTTGGCTTCACGGAAATTGCGATAGACCGAGGCGAAGCGGACATAAGCGACGTCGTCGAGCGACTTCAATGCCTCCATGACCAGCCGGCCGACCTCGCCGGAGGCCACTTCCGTCTCGCCGGAGCTTTCGAGCTGGCGCACGATGCCGGTCACCGCGCGGTCGATGCGCTCGGGGTCGACGTTGCGCTTGCGGACCGCGATCTCGACCGAGCGCAAAAGCTTGTCGCGATCGAACGGCACCTTGCGGCCAGACTTCTTGATGACGACGAGATCGCGCAGCTGCACGCGTTCGAAGGTGGTGAAGCGGCCGCCGCAATCCGGACAGACGCGGCGCCTGCGGATCGCCGCGCCATCCTCGGCGGGACGCGAATCCTTCACCTGCGTATCTTCGGACTGGCAATAGGGGCAGCGCATGGAGAGCCTTCGGTTCGCGATTCTAGAGCATGATCCCGAAAAGTTGCAGACTTTTCGGAGAAGATCATGCTTCAAAAACAAAATCTTAGAGCGAGATGGCGATCCAAGGAAGCGCCATCTCGCTCTAGTGGGCGAAAGGCTTAGAGCCTTTTAAGCCTCAGAGATAGCGAGGCGCGAGGAAGATTGCCAGCGCCCTGCCCGACCGGCCGTCGTGTCAGGGCGTGACGTCCTTTGTCTGGAACCCACAGGACGTGCCGAGATTGCGATAGGCCTTGGTGAAGCCGTCCATCGGGATGCTGGCGACGGTCTGCGTGCCGAAGACGACGTCGAGCGAGGTGACTTTTCGCATGGCGCGCAGCAAGGCGAGGCTGGTCTTGGCCTGGTTGTCGACCGTCCAGCTTGGTCGGCCGTTGACGGCATCGTTCGAATAGACTTTCGCGGAAACCTTGACGCCGGGATCGCCGAAGGTCGCGGCGATGTTCTTGCCGGTCGGCAGGTCCTTGTTGTCGACAGTGATCATGATCGCGGGATAGGCATCGGGCGGCAGGGCGTCGCCGGTCGAGATCGACAGCGTGAGAGTGCCCGCATTGCCGATGCCGTCGACGAAAGCCGTGGAGGCTGCGCAGGTCTTGTGCGCGTCCTGCCCGGTATCGAGCGTGTCAAAGATAGTCGTCCACCTGCCGAAGGTGCTGGTCGCCGGCAAACTCGAATCCGGCTGTGCTTGCTGCTGGGCGACCGCGCCGGACACAGTGAAACCGGCCAGCGAGCCGAACAGGGCCACGGCGGCAAGACGGAAAATGCGCATCATCAAGTCTCCAGTTCGGAGCGCCGTCCAATCAGGACGGCGCTCTGCCGGCGGATAAAAGATGACGCGCGGCGCTCGGTCAACCAAGCGGGGGGGTCAACCAAGATAGGGGTAGAGCGGGAAACGATCGGTCAGCGCCGTGACCTTGGCCTTGACCGCAGCCTCGACCGCCGCATTGCCTTCGTCCGAATTCGCCACCTTCAGCCCGTCCAGCACCTCGGCGATCAGCTTGCCGATCTCGCGGAACTCAGCCTGACCGAAGCCCCGCGTGGTGCCTGCCGGTGTGCCGAGACGGACACCGGAGGTGACGAACGGCTTTTCCGGATCGAAGGGGATGCCGTTCTTGTTGCAGGTGATGTTGGCGCGCCCGAGTGCGGCCTCGGCGCGCTTGCCGGTGGCGTTCTTCGGACGCAGGTCGACCAGCATCAGATGGTTGTCGGTGCCGCCCGAGACGATGTCGAGGCCGGTTTCCTGCAGGCTCGAAGCCAGCGCCTTGGCGTTGGCGACGATGCTCTCGGCATAGGCCTTGAAGCTCGGCTTGAGCGCCTCGCCGAGCGCCACCGCCTTGGCGGCGATGACATGCATCAGCGGGCCGCCCTGAAGCCCCGGAAAGACGGCCGAATTCATCTTCTTGGCGATCTCCTCGTCGTTGCACAGGATCATGCCGCCGCGCGGGCCGCGCAGCGACTTGTGCGTGGTCGTGGTCACGACATGGGCATGGGGCAGCGGCGACGGGTGCATGCCGCCGGCGACGAGGCCGGCGATGTGGGCCATATCGACCATCAGATAAGCACCGACCGCATCGGCAATCTCGCGAAAACGCTTCCAGTCCCAGATGCGCGAATAGGCGGTGCCGCCGGCCAGGATCAGCTTCGGCTTGGTCTCGTGCGCGGTCTTCTCGATCGCGTCCATGTCGAGCAGATGATCGTCCTTGCGCACGCCGTAGGAGACGACCTTGAACCACTTGCCGCTCATGTTGACCGGCGAGCCGTGGGTGAGATGGCCGCCGGAATTCAAGTCGAGGCCCATGAAGGTGTCGCCGGGCTGCAAGAGCGCTAGGAACACGGCCTGGTTCATCTGGCTGCCGGAGTTCGGCTGAACGTTGGCGAAGTTGCACCCGAACAGCTTCTTGGCGCGCTCGATGGCCAGTTCCTCGGCCACATCGACGAACTGGCAGCCGCCATAGTAGCGCTTGCCCGGATAGCCCTCGGCATATTTGTTGGTCATGATCGACCCCTGCGCCTCGAGCACGGCGCGGGACACGATGTTTTCCGAGGCGATCAGCTCGATCTCATGGCGCTGGCGGCCAAGCTCGTTGCGGATGGCGCCGAAAATTTCCGGATCGGCATCGGCAAGCGTGGTCTCGAAGAAGGATTCGAATTTGCTGGAGGCTGCCGCGGCATTTGACATGGCTTGCTTTCCCTTGGGGCCGGAGGTCTTGCGAGGTCGCCGCGCCATTAACACAGTTGTTTGGAGCCCGCCACGTTTGCGGCGCGAAATTTGCTGGTCGGATTGCGCCAAAGCAAATCGGCTGAAACGTTATTTCCTGTCCTGCCGGCTCTTGAGCAGGGCTTCGGTCAGCGTGATCTCGGAAAACAGCGCCCGCATCGTGTGGTCGTTGATTTCGCGGCTGCGGAACATGGCGCGCACGGCGGCGCGCTCCGCCTCGATGCCGGCGCGCCTCAACTCCAGCTCCAGCCGTCCTGCTTCGCGCGCCTCGGCGCGCGCTTCATCGGCTTCGTCGGAGGCCGCGATGCGGCGGCGATAGCCGGCAACGATGCTGTCGGCGACCGCAAGCCGGGCCTCGGCCGCCTCGCCTTCGCCGCCCTCGCTGGCGAGGCTCTCGATCCTAGCGATGGCCGCATTGGCGGCGCCGACACGCGCCCGTCGCTCCTCGGCCGCGCCCGGATCCTCGCCCGGCTCGACCAGCCCGCGTGCGATCCTCGGCAAGGCGAGGCTGGCGATGACCAACGAGCAGATGATGACGCCGGCGGCGAGGAAGATCACCACGTCTCGCGCCGGAAAGGGCGAGCCGTCCTGCAGCGCCAGCGGCAGCGACAGAATGCCGGCCAGCGTGATCGCCCCGCGAACACCGGCCACCGACCCGGCAAGCCTGACACGAAAACCGAAGGGTTCGGCCTTGCGCTTGCCCAACCGCGCCGCGATCCCCGCAGCCATGTCGCCGATCCAGATCCAGAGAAAGCGCAGGCCGATCAGGCATAGGGTCAAAAGCAAAATGGTCAGCGCCGGCTCGAACAGCCAGTGCCGGCTGGTGAGCTCCGGCGGGACCTTGCGGATGATGTCGGGGAGCTGGAGGCCAAGCAGGATGAAGAGAGCGCCATTGAAGATGAAGGTCAGCGTCGACCACAGCGACATCGCCTGGATGCGCGCCGAGACCGCCAGATGACGGAAAATGCCCGAGGTCCCGGTGAGCAGGCCGGCGGTGACCGCGGCCAGGATGCCGGAGGCGCCGACATGTTCGGCGATGAGATAGGCGACGAAGGGCAGCAGGATCATGACCAGCACCTGCGCCTCCGCCGGCGTGCCGCCGATGCGGCCAAGCACCTGCAGCGCCTTGGCGGCGATGAACAGCGCTGCGATGCCGGCGAGGATGCCGGTCGCCACAGCATAGAGAAAACTCAGCGAGGCGGCGACGAAGGAGAAGCTGCCGGTCAGCGCCGCCGCGACGGCAAAGCGGAACATGACCAGGCCGGAGGCGTCGTTGAGCAGGGATTCGCCTTCCAGTATGTGCATCAGCCGCGCCGGAACGACATTGCGGTCGACGATCGAGGACACGGCGACCGCATCGGTCGGCGACAGCACGGCGGCCAAAGCGAAGGCCACCACCAACGGGATGCTCGGCACCAGCCAGTGCAAGGCGTAGCCGAAGCCGACGATGGTGAAGAAGACCAGTCCGATCGCGAGATCGAGGATCGGCCCGCGCAGCTCGGTCAGCTCACGTTTCGGCGCCGCGAAGGCGTCGCCGAACAGAAGCGGCGGGATGAATACCAGGAGGAAGAGTTCCGGATCGATCTCGACATGCAGGCCCCGCGCCGGCCAGGCAAGAGCGGCGCCGATCGCAATCTGCAGCATGGGTAGCGGCATCCGCACCAGTCGCACCAGCGCGCCGGACAGCGCCACGAAAGCGAGCACGACGAGAATGAAGACGGCGACTTCCATGATGCGATTCCGGCTCTGAGGCCGACCATGCGCAATTGCCGGCGTCGCGTCCAGCCGCTGAGGGGCGACGGGAGATCTCGGGGACCCTGGGCATCGCGGAAGCGACAGCACGCTTCCATGTCGACAATGCCCGGCGCAGGCGGTGGCGCCGGTCAACCAGCGACTGATCCAAACAAAAAAGGCCGCTCATATGAGCAGCCTTTTTCATATTTTATATCAGCCGCTTACAGCGCAGAGGTAATCTGCAGCTCGCTGTTGCCGTCGAGGCCGTAGATGTCGTCGCGGAACTGCACGACGCCGGGTCCGGTCGACCACGCCGACAGATAGAGGAAATGGACCGGCACCGGATTGACGACCTCGACCGGCGTGTTCTCGCCGGTCTTGATCGTCGCCTCGAAATGCTGGCGGTCCCAGCCGGGCGTGTCGCGCAGGATCCAGGTGACGAGATCGCGCACGTTCTGGACACGCACGCAGCCGGAAGAGTCGAAGCGCATCAGCTTGCCGAACAGGCTCTGCTGCGGCGTGTCGTGCATGTAGACACCATCTGGGCTTGGGAAGTTGATCTTGACCGAAGCCATGGCGTTGTTGCCGCCCGGATCCTGGCGGAAGCGGTATTTCGCGGCATCGTCCGTCGACCAGTCGATCGACATCGGATCGACCTCGCTGCCGTCCGGCGCGAACAGGCGGATGTGGCTGTCCTTGAGGTAGTTGGGATCCTTCCGCATCAGCGGAATGATGTCCTTGCGCACGATCGAGACCGGCGCGTTCCAGTACGGATTGACGATGATCTCGTTGATCTTGGAATTCACGATCGGCGTCTGGCGGTCGATCTTGCCGACGATCGCGGTGTGGCGAAGCACGACGCGGTCGTTCTCGACCGCTTCCACCTGCGCCGCCGGAATATCGACCAGCACGTAGCGGCTGCCCAGCGTGCCAGCCTTTTCCTTCAGGCGCTGCAGATTGGTCTGCAACTGGCCGAGCCGAATCGGAGCCTGGACGTTCATGGCCGCATAGGTGTATTTGCCCATGGCGCCATCGGCCGGCAGGCCGTGGCGAAGCTGGAAGCGCTTGACAGCCGAGTCGACATAGGAATCGAAGGCCGTCGAAATGCCGGCGCTCTGCGACAGGTCGCCCGAAATCATCAGCCGCTTGCGAAGCGGCACGACATCAGGATCGTCGACGCCGAGCTGCAATTTCTTGGTCGCCGGCACCTGCTCCCAGCCGCCCTGACCGACGATGTTCTGGTACTGCGCCACCGCCTGCTCGGTGAAGGCGACGGTCTGCAGGCTGAAGATCGGTAGCGTGGAGGCAACCTTGCCGCCCTCGCTGGCGCGGGCATCGAACTGATCGTCCCAATTGCCGCGGGCCGAGGATTTCAGGATATCGCCGATCACGTCCTGCGCGCTGGCGTGGCCGGCGACCATGGCGGCGGCGAGCGCGGAGGCTCCGGAAAGGAAGAAACGGCGGCTGGTTCTCATGGACGTTCCAGACATTCTAGCTGTATCTAATCTCGCTCAGTTCGCTCTACTGGCGGGTTGCCCGCACTCTAGGATCGGCAATCT
Source organism: Mesorhizobium silamurunense (assembly GCF_014843905.1). Taxonomy (NCBI): domain Bacteria; kingdom Pseudomonadati; phylum Pseudomonadota; class Alphaproteobacteria; order Hyphomicrobiales; family Phyllobacteriaceae; genus Mesorhizobium; species Mesorhizobium silamurunense. The sequence continues at coordinate 18,079 of NZ_LPVS01000106.1, forward strand.
TAACAATTAGCCAACCATGACCTGCATCACATGGGGCGTGAAACACGCTGTGGCGATGTGGGCTCGAGTAAGCGCACGGCCCTCGCCCGCGGCATCACCCGCATCCTCGCTTTCACTGGGATTATGGCGGCAACGTGGCCTTGGCCCGCGATTTGCCTCCAACGGCGCGATGAATGAAAAGGGACCGATGCTTTTCTGCACCGGTCCCGGATTGCTTGCCCCGGCCGCGCTTCTTCGGCGCGGCTTCGATGTCTCAGATTTCGAATGCGCTTACATCCGGTAAGCGATGGTGTCGTTCCAGAAGCGATCCAGGCGCTGCAGCGCGCGGTTCATCTGCTTGAACTCGTCGGTATTGATGCCGCCGACCTGTTCGATCGAACCGACATGGCGCTCGTAGAGGCCGGCGACGACGTCGGCTACCTCGTTGCCCTTCGGCGTCAGCGAGACGCGGACCGAGCGGCGGTCGATGCGCGAGCGCTGGTGGTTGATGAAGCCGAGGTCGACCAGCTTCTTCAGATTATAGGAGACGTTCGAGCCGAGATAATAACCACGCGAGCGCAGCTCGCCGGCGGTCAACTCCGAATTGCCGATGTTGAAGAGCAGCAGCGCCTGGATGGCGTTGATGTCGGAGCGGCCGTTGCGGTCGAACTCGTCCTTGATCACGTCAAGCAGACGGCGATGCAGACGCTCCACCAGCTGCAGCGATTCCATGTACAGCGAACGGATCGCCTCGCGGCGATCGTCGGAAACGTTGGCGGTCTTCGCCGCCGGACGCGAATTGATCATTGTCTTTGCCTCTCGTTTGTCGCCCGGTGATTTTTTTGTTCTTCACCTTGATCGCGACACTATCGAATACTCATAAAATTCGACTTAAACGCCAGGGCTAACAAGAGCTTACCGGTAAGTGGTTTCGAAAGAGGCTTAACGAACGGTCACGCGAGCAAGAACAATTAACCTAAAGATTTAGCCAATGGTTTTTGGGCAAATCGCTGACCCGAATTTAGGGTCCCGGGGCCGTCCGGCAACCTATTGCCGAAGCTGGCGCTTCTGCAGCCAGATCGTCACGCGGAAGATGATATAGAGCAGCGCCACGCAGGCATGCGAAACGACGATCAGCAGCCGGTGGCCGAAGAGATCGGGAAAGCCGGCATACATGACGGTCTCGGTCGCCGCGCAGATGAACCAGATGACCGGCCCCCAAGAGGCGAGCATCCAGAGGCCCGCGGCGGCGAAGGGAAAGAAGACTGCGAGCGTGGCCGCCGCCACCTGCCAGTGCACCGGCATCAGGTCGAAGCGCCAGAGCTCGCCGGGATAGATGCCGATCAGCCGGATCCAGTAGAGAATGCCGAAGAGCAGGCAATAGCCGGCAATCAGGCGCTGGAACCAGGCGAAGATGACCTCGGTGGTCGAGGGCTGCAGCACCACGCGCCTGGAGGTGAGCTCGCTCACAGATCGAGCTCCCCAGCCCCGAGCGGCGCGAAATAGGCATCGACGTCGGCTGCTTCGACCGCATCGATGCTTGCCGGCCGCCACTCGGGCCTCGAACCCTTGTCGATGATGGCGGCGCGGATGCCTTCGTAGAAGTCATGGCCGGCCAGCATGCGGTTGAGGATGCGGAACTCCATCTTCATGCACTCGTCCATCGACAGCGTCAGTCCGGCGCTGATCTCGCGCCAGGCGACGTTGACGCTGGTCGGCGATCGCATCCTGATCGTCGCCAGGGTCTTTGCGGCGAAGGTGTCGGCAGCGGCAGCCTCCTCGAGGCTGGCGATGACGCCGGCGAGAGAGGTTTTCGAAAAATGCCGGGCGATCGATTCCAGATCCTGCCGCTCCGTCTCGCGCTTGGCAGGCGTGAAGAAGCCGCGCAACTCCTCACCCGGATCTCCCGATAGCGCCAGCTCGTCGAGCAGGCCGGCCTGGTCCTCGGCCTTGATGGTGTGCGTGGCAAGCCCGGACCACAGCGCATCGCCATGGCGGATGCGATTTCCCGTCAGCGCCAGATACATGCCGAAGCTGCCGCCGAGATCGGGTAGCAAATGGCTGGCGCCGACATCGGGAAAGAAGCCGATACCGACTTCCGGCATGGCGAACTGGGCGTTCTCGGTCAGCACGCGATGCGAGCCGTGGAAGGAGATGCCGACGCCGCCGCCCATAACGATGCCATCGATCAACGCGACATAGGGTTTCCTGAAGCGCGCGATGCGGGCGTTGAGGCGGTACTCGTCGGCGAAGAAGTCGACCGGCGGCTTGCCGGCGCGGCCGGCCTCGTAAATGTGCAGGATATCGCCGCCGGCGGAAAACGCCCTGCCCTCGGCCTTGACGACGACGACGCTCACGCCGGCATCGCCCTCCCAGGCGTCGAGCGCCGTGCCGAGCGCCTTCACCATGCGGTGGGTGACGGCATTGAGCGCTTGCGGCCGCGTCAGCGTGACGACGCCCGCCTTGCCCAAACGCTCGAAGCGAATCTCGTCGCCTCCGCCAAAATCCATCACCAGAGAATCCTTCTCTCCGCCCTCCCAGGGGGATTGAAGTGCTAAAGGCGGCATAGGGATGCGTCAATGGCGGCATCGCCGCGCTGGCGGCCAGCCGCGTCCGGTGTTAGGTAACCGGCAAAGTGTTGCGCCCACGCGGCCCGACAGATTTCGAGCAAATCGACATGGCTGGATTTTCTCGTCTCGTGGCTGGATTGGCAGGTCTCCTTTGCCTGGGAGTTCCGCCGGCCGTCGCCGCGCCAGCCTCCGAACTCTACCAGGCGCAGACCATCGTCACCGGCACCGACGAACCGAACCGCGAGATCGGCTTCAAGGATTGCCTGGACAAGGTGCTGGTCAAGGTTTCCGGCGATCAGCGGCTGACGCAGAAGCCGGAAATGCTGGCGCTGCGCAACAAGGCGGCCGACTTCGTCCAATCCTTCCGCTATCACGACCGGCTGGAAGGCATTCCTATCCATGACGAGCAAGGCACGCATGACCGGCCGCACGACCTCACCTGCCTCTACAAGCCAGCCGTGGTCGATAAACTCCTGGCGCAGCTCGGCAGCAAGCCCTGGCACGGCGAGCGGCCGTTGATCGCCGTCTTCCTCACGACTGAACAGGGCGCGAGACATTTCGCGCTGACGGCCGACGAGGATCGCGGCGCAACGATGCGCGAATCCTTCGCCAACGCTACCGGTCCGCTCTTGATGCGCGTTACCTTTCCAAAGGCCAGGCAGCTTGCCGGGTTAGATGAGAAGGCGCTCTCCGCGACGGATATGGCAAGGCTCGACCAACTCGCGAAAAAGGCGGGAGCGGCCCGGGCGCTCGCCGGCAGCATCGTGTGGAGCGACAAGGAACTCGGTTGGATCGCCGACTGGCGGCTGGCCGATCGCGGCAAGACATATCAGTGGCAAGTGCGCGGCGTCAGCTTCGACGAGGCTTTTCGCGTGGCTGTGAGGGGCGCAGCGCAGATTTTGTCGGGCAATGGGCAGCCGTAACGCGAAGGTTCCTCGCCCCCACGAGAGTGAGGGAGAGGTGGCTCGGCGAAGCCGAGACGGAGAGGGGGAGCGCCCTACGAAGGCCCCTCTCCGGCCGCTTCGCGGCCACCTCTCCCCCGCCTGTGGCGCGGGAGAGGAACTTGCGGTTCAGTTCCTGGCACAATCGTGTCGCATTGGTCAGCGGCGGACGTGCGTGGTAAAAAGCCCGGTCGAAAGAGAGTTTTGGCGATGAACAAATTCACACCCGCAAAGCCGGCCGGCGCGCGCAGCATCGACGAAATCACCGGCAGCCGGCGGCTGCGCCGCATGCGCAAGGCCGACTGGTCGCGCCGGCTGGTGCAGGAAAACCGGCTCTCGGTGAACGACCTGATCTGGCCGATCTTCGTCGTCGACGGCAGACAAGTGCGCGAGCCGATTGCCGCCATGCCTGACGTCTATCGCCTGTCCGTCGACCTCGCGGTCAAGGAAGCGGAGCGCGCCGCCAGGCTCGGCATCCCGGCGATCGCCACTTTCCCCAATATCGAGCTTTCGCTGCGCGACCAGACCGGTTCACACATCCTCGATCCGGAAAACATCATCAACCGCGCCACGCGCGCCATCAAGGACGCGGTGCCGGAGATCGGCATCATCACCGACGCCGCGCTCGATCCGTTCACCAGCCACGGCCATGACGGCATTTTGCGCGACGGCATCATCGTCAATGACGAGACCGTCGAGCAGGTCACAGCCGCAGCCGTCATCCAGGCGGCGGCGGGCGCGGACATCATTGCGCCGTCCGACATGATGGACGGCCGCATCGGCGCGATCCGCGACGCGCTCGATGCCAACGGTTTCCAGGACGTGGCGATCATGTCCTATGCGACGAAATTCGCCTCCGCCTTCTACGGCCCCTATCGCGAGGCCGTTGGCACCGCAGGCCTGCTCAAGGGCGACAAGAAGACCTACTATATCGACCACGCCAATTCCGACGAGGCCGTGCGCGAGGCCGAGCAGGATCTGGCCGAAGGCGCCGACATGCTGATGGTGAAGCCGGGGCTCCCCTATCTCGACATCATCCGCCGGCTGAAGGACGAATTCCAGATGCCGACCTTCGCCTACCAGGTTTCGGGCGAATATTCGATGATCAAGGCCGCCAGCGCCAATGGCTGGATCGACGGCGAAAAGGCGATGCTGGAATCGCTTCTCGCGCTCAAGCGCGCCGGTTGCGACGGCATCCTCACCTATTTCGCGCCGACCGTGGCGGAGTTGCTGAGGGGCTAGGCTCCCTCCTCTGCCGCTTTTAATTCTCGCTGCGTCGCCCGGACGTCCGCTCGGGTGAGTTGATTTTGCTCGCCGGAGATACTGCTTGCATTCCGCAATCAGTTAAGCTACTCCATAACTGCTTGCAAATTACAACTGGCTTAGGAGGCAACGATGTCCAAGCTGCGTGTCAATGCTTTCACCCTGTCGCTCGACGGCTACGGCGCCGGTCCCGATCAAACTCTCGAAAACCCGCTCGGCGTCGGCGGTGAGAACCTGCATAAATGGATGATCGGCACCCGCACCTTTCGCGAGATGGTGGTCGGCAAGGACGGCGGCACCACCGACATCGATGACAGCTTCACCGTGCGCAGCTTCGAGAATGTCGGCGCCTGGATCCTCGGCCGCAACATGTTCGGGCCGATCCGCGGCGATTGGCCCGACGAGAACTGGAAGGGCTGGTGGGGCGACAACCCGCCCTATCACGTGCCGGTCTTCGTGCTCACCCACCACAGGCGGACGCCGATCGTCATGGAGGGCGGCACGACGTTTTACTTCGTCACCGACGGCATCCATTCAGCGCTCGAACAGGCAAGGGCCGCGGCCGGCGGCAAGGACGTGCGCGTCGGCGGCGGCGTTTCGACCATCCGGCAATATCTCCAGAAGAAGCTGATCGACGAGATGCATCTCGCGATCTCGCCGATCCTGCTCGGCTCCGGCGAGCATCTTTTCGCCGGCCTCGACATGCTGAAGCTCTGCTACCGTTGCACCAGCCAGGTCGCGACGGCGGATGCCACGCATGTGATGATCGAAAGGGCATAAGGGGCTCCCCTTCTCCCCTTGTGGAAGAAGGTGTCACCGAAGGCGACGGATGAGGGGTGTTCCAGATTGGCGATAACCCTCATCCGTCTCGGCGCTGCGCGCCGATCCACCTTCTCCCGCAAGGGGAGAGGAGAAGTGCTCTCAGTACTTCTCCGGCACGTAAAGCTCACGCGGCAGCACCTGGCGCTCGTATTCGGGATTGAAGACGCGTTCCGGCAGCGTGATCTCCTCGTGCGGCACCTCCTCATAGGGCATCTGCTGCAACAGGTGGTCGATGCAGTTCAGCCGCGCCCGCTTCTTGTCGTTGCCCTCGACGATGAACCAGGGCGCTTCCTTGATGTTGGTGCGGGCAAAGGTCTCTTCCTTGGCCTTGGTGTACTGCTCCCAGCGCACCCGCGACTGCAGGTCCATGGGCGACAGCTTCCACTGCTTCATTGGGTCGTGGATGCGCATTAAAAAGCGCATCTGCTGCTCCTCGTCGGTGATGGAGAACCAGTACTTCACCAGCGTGATGCCCGAACGCACCAGCATGCGCTCGAATTCCGGCACGTCGCGGAAGAATTCTTCCACCTGCTCGGGATTGGCAAAGCCCATCACACGCTCGACGCCGGAGCGGTTGTACCAGGAGCGGTCGAACAGCACGATCTCGCCGCCGGCTGGCAGGTGCGGGACATAACGCTGGAAATACCATTGCGACTTCTCGCGCTCCGTCGGCGCCGGCAGCGCCACCACTCGGCAGATGCGCGGATTGAGCCGCTGCGTGATGCGCTTGATGACGCCGCCCTTGCCAGCGGAGTCGCGGCCTTCGAAGACCACGACCAGCTTCTTCTTGTGGTAGGCGACCCAGGACTGCAGCTTGATCAGTTCGGACTGCAACCGCAACAGTTCGCGGAAGTAGGTCAGGCGCTCGATGGAAGGCGGATGCGCGTTCTTGTAGATCCTGGCGATCTCGAGCGACAGCGCAGGCTCGGAAATCTCCAGCTCATAATCCTCGTCGAGCGTGTCCTCGAGCTCGGCCTCCAGCCAATCCTTGGCTCCGGAATTCGTTTTGAGTTCGTTCATTGCGCAGCTCCTGCCTGTCGGCCACCATCGCCTCGGATGCCTTCCAGCCATTGGCCGGAAACGCAACTCCGTAAGCCGACTGAGATACAGGCCCGCAATGACGGTTTTATTGCAAGCGCACACCGGCAACCGGGGATAGCCGATATGTGATCGGTCCGTATCGATGGCGAGGCGACAAGCCGCTCGAATTGTCCTACAAATGCCCCCGCTTCTTTCCGGCGCACGCCACGGCGCGCCTCTTCAAAACAAAATCGCGAGGACCAGACATGGAATACCGCACCCTTGGCCGTTCCGGCCTGAAGGTTTCGACATTGACCCTTGGCACGATGACCTTCGGCGGCGCGGGCCCGTTCGCCGCTGTCGGCAATTCCGATCTTTCGGAGGCCAGGCGCATCATCGACACCTGCATCGACGCCGGCATCAACCTCATCGACACCGCCAACGTCTATTCGAACGGCATTTCCGAGGAGATCGTCGGCGAAGCACTCGGCGGCAAGCGCAAGAACGATGTGCTGATCGCCTCCAAGGTGCGCATGCGGATCGGCAACGGCCCCAACGACGAAGGCCTGTCGCGCCATCATCTGATCCGCGAATGCGAGAGGAGCCTGAAGCGGCTGAAGACCGATGTCATCGACATCTATTTCCTACACGAATGGGATGGCGTCACGCCGCTGGAGGAGACGATCGCCGCGCTCGAGACTTTGGTCGGCCAGGGCAAGGTCCGCTATGTCGGCTGCTCCAACTATTCGGGCTGGCAGGTGATGAAGGCGCTCTCTATCAGCGACAGCCACCAGCAGCCGCGCTTCGTCACGCAGCAGATCCACTACACGCTGGAAGCGCGCGAGGCGGAGTACGAGCTGCTGCCGATCGCGGTCGATCAGGGCCTTGGCGTGCTGGTGTGGAGCCCGCTGGCCGGCGGCCTGCTTTCCGGCAAATACCGCAGCGACAGCCCGACCGCGCGCCAGCTCGGCGGCTGGTCCGAACCACCAATCCGCGACGAGGACAGGCTGTGGCGGATCGTCGACGTGCTGGTCGAGATCGGCAAGGCGCGGGGCGTTTCGGCGGCGCAAGTGGCGCTTGCGTGGCTGCTCGGCCGCCCGGCCGTTTCCTCGCTGGTGATCGGCGCCCGCAACGAAACCCAGCTCAAAGACAATCTTGCCGCGGCAAGCCTGACGTTGTCCCTGGACGAACGCCTGCGCCTCGACGCCGTCAGCAGGCCGCCGGTGCTTTACCCATACTGGCACCAGCAGTTCACCGCCAAGGACCGCTTCGGCCCGGCCGATCTGGTGCTCGACCGCAGCGACATCTGAAAGCTTTGCGAAAGTGTCCCGCGCCCGAAAAGGCGCGGGATCAGCCCGATATAAACCGCCAGACTTCCGGGTCGGGTTCGATCTGGCCGCTCAGCACGAAATATTTGTAGAGGACGAGCAGCGAGACCGCCCGCTCGTCCTTTTCGTTGCTGAACCGGCGGCAATAAGCGTTGGCTGCCGTTACGATGCGTTGAGCTTCCGCCGGATGCTTTTCGAAATAGGCGATCTTGTCGGCGACGTCCGAAAAATCCGGCGCCAGCGGCGCGTAGTGCACATTGGCCTCGAGTTCAGCTTCGGCGAACCAGGTCTCGTAAGTCGGAGGCGGCATCAGGCAGAGCGAATTCGAGCTCATGATCCATTTCAGGTTCGTCGCCACGTCGTTGCCTTCGAGCGAGACTATGTAGCGGAACTGCCGCTGCTGCGGGATCGTGAGATACGGCTTGCGGTAGTTCTCCGGCGCGCTCGGCTTGGGCGAGCCCACATCGCAAAGCGGCAGGTCGCGCACGGCATCGACGAACCGCTTGCGGATCGGATTGTTGAAATCGCCGCGCCAGACCGCCATTGGGCGCTTGTCGGCGAAGGACAGATTGTCCCTTGGCATGTTGAAATGGCGGAACTTGTCGAGCTTCATGATCACGGCGTTGCCGTTGCCGTCGCGGATCGGCCGATCCTTGACGATTGCCGGCATCGCCGGCACGTCGACGACATCGCCGAACTCGAGATCGATGAGCAGGTCGCGATCGAAGTAGCGGGCGAACTCCTTCAGGTCGTAATAGTACATGCTCCCGAATTTGGGTATTCGACCGGCCGGGATGGCAGCCGGGCTCGGCACGAAGCTATGGTCGAGCTTGTTGTAGTAATTGACCCGGTCGCGGACCGTTTTGCTGGAGAGCTTCGCCTGCTGCAAGCGGCCGGCCAGGCGCTGGCGAAAGAGAGCCTGCGGCACCACATCGCGCGTGATGTTGCGTACGAAATAAAATACCCGCGCTGCGGTGCGTAAGGGCGAGGCCATGCGTCCGTCGTTTCAGTAGTGCGGTGTTGTTCCCCGCACCTCCTACAGCATTGCGCCGCACATCTTGCAAGCCCCGGCCGCGATGCCCAGGCAAGCCAGCCGCGCCTTATAGCTGTTGTGTTTGGCGGCCAATGCTCCTAGCAAGGACGCACAAAATGAAAGGAAGCGATATGGCCCGAGCACCGAATTACGGTCAGGAACGCAAGGAGCGCGATCGGCAAAAGGCTGCCAAGAAGGCCGAGAAGCTGGCGGCAAAGGCCGCAGCCAAGGAGCGTTCGAGACCCGAGGACAAAACCGACGTTGGAGCGGAGGCGACCGAATAGAGCCCGGCAGCCAGTCCGGTACGGGTTCGGTGCGCTAGCCCGGCGCCTTGTCGCTGACGAAGACGTTCACTTCGCGGGCTGCGGCAATGAAAGCGCGCCGCGCGCCCATAGCGGGCTTGTCGCCCGCCAAGGCATCGTGACAGGCCTGCAGCGCTTCGCGGTGCTTTGGCGTGCGCTTTCCGGGCCAGCTGTTGAGCAGGTAATCCGAAGCCTCGCGGGCCGAGCGCAAGAGCTGATTGGGCCCAGCCGTGGCCGACTTGACGGTCACCGGTATTTCAAAACGGTTGTTTTCCATCGCCGCTCTTACGCCATCGACGTGTGCGAAGCGAGGCCCAAAATGCCTGCACGGGCCAATCAAGCGGCAACGACGGCGAAGCCCCTGGCCCGCAGGCCGCGCCGGTCGTCATGCAGCGACGTCACCAGCCGGTCGCGGCTGCCCGTGATATGGGCCGAGAGCAGCCGCGCCGCCTCGTCGGCGTCACCAGCCCGCACGGCCGCCAGGATGGCATGGTGCTCGGCCCAGGCGCGGCCGAGAGCCGCCTCGTCGCGCACTTCCAGCCAGCGCGCGCGGGAGAGCCTAGTCATTGCATCGCGGACTCCCCTAAGCAGGAATTCATTGCCGGAAAGCCTGGCCAGCTCGATGTGAAAATCCATGCCGACGCGGTGCCATTCCTCGCGCGGCGTGTCGGCGTCGCAGGAATCGAGCATCGCCGCGATCACTTCGACACCGCTGCGATCCTCAAGCGCCGCCGTCAACCGCACCGCCGCCACCTCGACAGCCTCGCGATAGACGGCGATCTGGCCAAGCTCGGCGAGATTGATCGGCGCCACCGTCCAGCCGCGGCCGTCGCGGCCTATCAGCCCTTCGGTCTCAAGGCGCAGCAGAGCCGCCCTGACCGGCGTGCGTGAGGCGCCGAAGCGGCTTTCGATCCAGCGCTCGGTCAGCCGCTCGCCCGGGCCGATCTCCAGTCCGAGGATCATCTCGCGGAGCTGCCTCTCGACATTCTGCATCTGCGACATCGTCGTTCCGCTCTTCTTCGGCGCCGCATTGACAGCGGCTGGGTTGAGGTTCATGAGGATACCGCTGTGGTATCCCCAAATGGTATCCAGAACAATCCAGGATTTTCGGACAGGCAGAAAATGGCTGAGAATGGCGTGGAACAGAGCGACTACAACATCCATTGGCGGCGCAATCTCGCGGTCTGCTTCGCAGGCTCGTTCAGCACGCTGATTGCCATGACGCTGCTGTTGCCCTTCCTGCCGCTTTACGTCGAACAGCTCGGCGCCGAGGGACACGCGGCGATCGTGCAATGGTCGGGCATTGCCTATGGCGCCACCTTCTTTGCCGCGGCGCTGGTCGCACCCTTGTGGGGACGACTCGGCGACCGTTACGGCCGCAAGCTGATGCTGGTGCGTGCCTCGTTCGGCATGGCGATGTGCATGTCGCTGACCGGCATGGTGCAGAGCGTGTGGCAATTGGTGCTGCTGAGGCTCCTGATCGGCTTTGCCGGCGGCTACTCTTCGGGATCGACGATATTGGTGGCGATGCAGACGCCCAAGCAGCGCTCCGGCTGGGCGCTCGGCGTGCTGGCGGCCGGCATCACGGCGGGCTCGCTGGTCGGCCCGCTGCTCGGTGGCGCGCTGCCGCCGGTGATCGGCATCCGCGCCACCTTCCTGCTGTCCGGCGGCGTCATCTTTCTTGCCTTCCTGGCCACGACCTTCCTGATCAAGGAAAACCCGCGTCCAGTTGCGGCCAACGCCGCTTCGGCGGCGAAATCGAAGAGTGGCTGGTCGCAGATCCCCGACAAGCGCCCGGTCGCCGCGATGCTGACGACCGGCATGCTGCTTGCCTTCGCCACCATGTCGATCGAGCCGATCATCACGGTTTATGTGCAGCAGCTCGTCGAGGACCAAGGTAAGGTGACGATGGTCGCGGGCGTGGTGATGTCGGCGGCAGCACTCGGCACCATCCTGTCCTCTTCATGGCTGGGCAAGCTCGCCGACCGCGTCGGCCACTGGAATGTCGTCGTCGGCGCCCTCGCGATCTCGGCGCTGCTGCTTATTCCACAAGCTTTCGTCACCGACGGCTGGCAGCTGATCGGGCTGCGCTTCCTGATGGGCCTGGCGCTGGGCGGCTTGCTGCCCTGCATCACCAGCGTCATCCGCCACAACATCCCGGACGGCGTCGGCGGCAATGTGCTTGGACTGTCGATCTCGGCGCAGTATGTCGGCCAGGTTGCGGGACCGCTCGCCGGCGGCTTCGTCGGCGGACATTTCGGAATGCGGGCGGTGTTTTTGGGCACGTCCATGCTGATGGCGCTGGGTGCGGTCTATAACTGGACTGTCCAGTCGCGGCGGGCGCGGCATATGCTGCTCGAAGCCGGCGAATCCTGATCGGCTCGCCCGCTCGACCGAAGCATGGAGTCATTCAACATGAGCCTCGCGGGGCAATCCTCAAACGGCGGCAGCCGTATCCTCGTGCTGGCAGGCGGCCTCGTCGGCGCGGCAGGCGTGGCGTTGTCGGCGGCGGCCGCGCATCGCGGCGGCGCCTTCACCGGCACGGCGGCGTCCTTCCTGTTGATGCATGCGCCGGTCTTCCTCGCCATCGGCCTTATCGGCGGCAACCGGTGTCTCAGGATCGCAAGCCTGGCGCTGCTCGTCGGCCTGCTCCTGTTCTCGGGCGATCTTCTCGCCAGAGACTTCCTGGGCTCGCGGCTGTTTCCGATGTCGGCACCTATCGGCGGCACTCTGCTTATCGCCGGCTGGCTGGCGATTGCCGTCTCGGCGCTGTGGCGCCCCCGATCTTAAACCGACCGCCTGACGCGGCGGGATTACCCGCGCCCGGGACGAAGCTTGCGCCTGCGCGTCGCCGGCTCCGCCGCGCGCTGCCGCTCCGGCCGGTCGGTCGCCGGCGAAATGCCCCAATAGTTGCGATAAATGTCCTGGAAAAGATGGCTGATCGGATGCATGACTGACCTCCAATTATTGAATCGATCCAATCGATCGACGTGAAAAAGACTGACTTCTTAGGCGCGCTTGCGCTCCACGATGAAGCGCAATTCACGCTTCCATGGGCTTGCCTCGCCCCGGCGCCGTTCGCTCAGCGCGGCCGAGGCAATGCCCCAATCGTTGCGGTAGACGTCCTCGAACAGATAGTTGACCGGATGCATGGCACCCTCCTTCTGGAATTTTGCTCCAACCCATCTAAACAGATTGGATCGATTCAAATCATATACCTCGCACCGCCTGAGTCAAGCGAAAATTTGAATCGATCCAAGAAAAATGTTAGATGACCGGCAACTATTCCGCGGTCATGTTCGTCACGTGACCGGATTCGGAGGAACGACATGGCACCACCCGTCGAAGGCCAGGCACGACCGATCCGGCTGGCGGATATCGCCAAGGCAGCCGGTGTCTCGCATGGCACGGCCTCCAATGTCTTCAGCCGCCCGGAGATCGTTCGCGCCGAGGTGCGCGAAAGGGTCAAGGCGGTGGCGGAAGCGATGGGCTATGCCGGTCCCGACCCCAAGGGGCGCCTGCTGCGTGCCGGCAAGGTCAACGCCATCGGCGTCGGCACGACCGAGCCCCTCTCCTATTTCTTCGAGGATCCGTTTGCCCGCGTCATGATGGCCGGCATCTCCGAGGCCTGCGATGCCACCGGCGCCGGCATCGCCCTGGTTTCGGCCGCCAACCAGGAAAAGCTCGCCTGGAACATCCAGAGCGCGCTGGTCGACGGCTTCATCCTGTTCTGCATCGAAGGCGGCTCGCGCTTGGTCGACCTGACGCGCGAGCGCAGGCTGCCTTTCGTGGCGCTGGAGCTCGGCTTTCACGATGAGACCATTTCGGCCATCGGCGTCGACAATGTCGCCGGCGGACGGCTCGCGGCGCGCCATCTCGCCGAGCTCGGCCATCGTCGCTTCGCGGTTCTGTCGCTGACCCTCGGTGAGGACCGCACCGGCTTCGTCACGCCGGAAATGGTCCGCTCGGCGGTCTACACTGGAACGCGCGATCGTCTCGCCGGCTATTTCGAGGAACTGTCCCGCTTCGGCGTCGACACGGCAAAGGTCCCAATCTTCGAAACCGAGAACGAGCAGAAGAGCACCAGGGCCGGCCTCGAAGCGATCTTTTCCGGCGGCGAGCGGCCGACCGCCATCCTGGCGATGTCGGACAGGATGGCCATGATCGCCATCGAATGGCTGACCGCGCGGGGCCTCAAGGTGCCGAAGGACGTCTCCATCGTCGGCTTCGACGGCGTGCCGGACGGCGCGCTCTGCGACCCGCCGCTGACCACGATCGCCCAGCCGATCACCGAGATCGGCCGCCGGGCCGCGCGCATGATCCTCGACTTTGACGGCGCGGTGCGACGCGAGACGATGGGCGTCGAGCTTGTCGTCAGGGCCTCGAGCGGCCCTGCCCCGAAAGGCTGAACAATTCCAGGCAGTTCAGGCCCGAATATCGCTGAACTGCTTTCCTGGATCTCTTCAGTACCCACCAACCCTTGCCGGCATCGGCTGCGCCCTGAACGGAGCACGCGCAGCTTCCTCGCGCGCCGGCTTGGCGCGGGCCGGGCCGAGACCGGCGAGCCATTCGAGATACAGCGCCAGCGCGAACTGCATGGCGATGCCGGCCGCGATCAGCAGCGTGTCATAGGCGAGGCCGCCCGGATTGATCAGCTTCAGCACCTGAGCGGCCATGGCAATCAGCGTTCCCGCCACGAACACCGGCAGCGAGCGCTTGCCGAGGATCGCCAGCGGATTGTCGGGCCTGGTGCGGAAGAGGTTCGACACCGCCGGCAGGGCGACGGTCAGGTAGCTGACGGCCAGAATGTGCAGCAGCCGCGGCAGCGACAGGAAAGTCTTATCGAAGCCACCGATCACCACCGGCAGATTGAACCAGGTGATCTGCCCCCAGAGCGGGCTGTGCACCCAGATCGCCGCGCCGATCACATAGACCAAGGCAAAGCCCACCAGCCAGCGGTTGACCGGAATCTCCCCGCCGCGCTTGACGTGGAGCATGGCGGCAAGGCCGATGTTGAACAGGAACTGCCAGGAAAGCGGGTTGAGGAACCAGAAACCCGGCTCTGGATAGTTCGGCGGCGCGATCTGCCACACCCCGGCAACCAGCCACAGCAGGCCGGACACGGTCAGTGCCGCCACTGGCCTGTAGCTGACGAACAGAACGAAGGCCGGTGCCGCCAGAAGGAGTGCCGCATAGACCGGCAGGATGTTGTTGTAGCCGAGCTGATGGCCGAGCGTGACGATGCCGAGCAGCACCTGCGGCGTGTCGCGCATCAGCGGCTCGATGTTGATCATCTTCAGCAGCTCCGGCCGGTGGGCAAAGACCGCCGTGGCGCAGAACAGGGCGATCACCAGCATGGTGATGACGATGTGCGTGACATAAAGCACGCCGGCGCGCCGCCACATCTTCAGGGCCGCCAGCAGCCTGCCGCCCGGCTTGAACTTTGTGCCATAGGCAAGCGCCACCGAGATGCCGGAGATCAAAACGAAGGCCTCGGCCGCATCGGAGAAGCCGAGGTTCTTGTAGGTCAGGTTTTCGAAGATGGTGCCCGGCACATGATCGATGAAAATGGTGAGCAAGGCGAGCGCGCGCAGCACATCGATACGCGTATCGCGATCTTTGATACGCGTATCGCGATCCTTGATACGCGGGTCGCGCTGAGAAGCGATCTTTGATACGCGTATCGCGATCCTTGATACGCGGGTCGCGCTGAGAAACGGGGATAGTCATCGACAAAAGGCCTCAGAGCTGGTGTTTCATGTCCAGCAATGCGACCCCCGACGCACCGCTTCGATTCCTCCCGTTGGGAGTCTATCGGCGCAGAAACGGTCTGAAATGCGCCCGGTTCAATCAACTTTCGCGGAACTTGAAAACATTCCGTTTTGAAGCCGGCAAATCAGTGAAATCACCGTAAAATCAACAGGATGTGATCATGTCCGAACATGTCAACAAAAACAGCATGCTGCAGGATGATCTGCCTTTTTCCTATCGCTTGATTCGACCGGCAAATGCGAGCGGCGAATGCCTTTTCGCGCTGCATGGATCGGGCGTGGACGAAACGACGCTGGTGCCGCTTGCGAAGCAGATCGCGCCACGCGCGGTGCTTGTCGCGGCGCGCGGCCGCATCCGCCAGGAGGGCGGTTTCCGCTGGTTCGAGCGAATCACGCCGACCAGCTTCGATCAGTCGAGCATCCGCATGGAGACGGCCGCTTTCGCCCAATTCACAACCGAAGCCGCGCGGCGCCACGGGCTCGACCTCGGACGCGCGGCCTTCATAGGCTATTCGAACGGCGCCAATCTGGTATCCACACTCATGCTGCTTCATCCCGGGCTGGTGAGGCAGGCCGCGCTGCTCAGGGCGATGCCGGTGCTGGATGATACGCCGGCGAGCGATCTTGCCGGAACGCGGGTGCTTGTCATCGCCGGCGCAGCGGACCAGACCTACGGACCGTTCGCCCCGGCCCTGGTGACGCTGCTGAGTGGGCGCGGTGCCGCAGTCGATGCGCGCATCGTCGCCTCCGGCCATGAATTCGGCGACGCCGACGCCGCGATCGCCCGGCAATGGCTGGGTGCTACCCCCTCCAAGGCCTGACAGATAAAGCACTCCGGACCTTGGGACGGGGGCGCGGTTGACCTTCGCGACAGCTGTCTCGAATAAACATCCGTGGATATTGCGGACTTCGTGAACGGCGTCCGAAATGACGAAGACAAAAGCCATAACGGCAGTGGTTGCAGCCGGGTTCTTCATAACAGCGGCGGAAATGCTGATTTTCCACGGGCCTGGCTCGACCCCGATATTCCTTATTGGAAAGAATATCGGCGCTTCAGGAAGCACCAGCTCCGACGAAATCTATGGCGAGAGAGGCAATGACCGGATCGCCGGCTTCAGCGGCGGCGACTATCTCGACGGCGGAGGCGGGGACGACGTGTTGATCAGCGAAAACGGCGCCGATGCGCTGGTTGGCGGCGCCGGCAACGACCGTCTCAGTTCCGGCGACGGCGACGATTATCTCATCGGCGACGAAGGAGACGACGTGCTGGTTGGCGGCGATGGCGACGACATGATCGAAGGCGGCTCGGGCAACGACCGCCTGGAGGGCGGCAGCGGCAATGACCGGTTCGTCTTCAACAGCCCGCTCGACGCTTCGAGCAACGTCGATACGATTGCCGACTATTCACCAGCCAACGACTCTTTGTTGCTGGCGAGCTCGGTGTTCACCGCGCTGGCCGCCGGCCCGCTGCCCGAGGACGCTCTCCATGCGGGGACGGCCGCAGCCAGGGAAACCGACCGTATCATCTACGATGCCGGCAGCGGCTGGCTCACCTACGATGCGGACGGCACCGGCGCGCAGGCAGCAGTCCACTTCGCAACGATATCGCCTGGCCTCGCCCTTTCGAGCGCCGACTTCAGTATTTCTGGCAGATAGCGCCTAGCCTCGCCCCATCCGGTTCCAGGCGTCCAGGCCGGCGATCTTGTAGGCCTCGGCAAGCGTCGGGTAGTTAAAGGTGTTGTTGACGAAGAAGTCGACCGTGCCGCCGAGATTGATCACGGCCTGGCCGATATGGATGAGCTCGGTGGCGCCCTCGCCGACGATATGGGCGCCGAGCAGGCGACGTGTGTCGACCGAGAACAGGAGTTTCAGGAAGCCGGAGTTGACGCCCATGATGTGGCCGCGCGAGGTTTCCCGAAAACGCGCGACGCCGACCTCATAGGCGATCCCGCTCTCGCGAACCTGTTCCTCCGACTGGCCGACGGTGGAGATTTCCGGCACGGCATAGATGCCATAGGGAAAGGTTTCCGGCGGCGGCGGCAGCGCCACGCCAAAGGCATGGCAGGCGGCCACCCTGCCCTGCTCCATCGAGGTCGAGGCCAGGCTCGGAAAGCCGATGACGTCGCCGGTGGCGTAGATGTTGGGCACGCTGGTTTGGAATGTCTGGGGATCGACCTTGATGCGGCCGCGGCTGTCGGCCTCGATGCCGATCGCATCGAGGCCGAGGCTGCCAAGATTGCCGCTGCGGCCGGCGGCGTAAAGCACGATCTCGGAGCGGATGGTGCGGCCGTCGGCAAGGGTCACTTCGGCATAGTCGGGCTTGGAAGCGATTTCCTTGACCGTGCTGCCGAGACGGATGGTCATGCCGCGGTCGCGCATCTGGTGGATGAAGTCGTCGACGATTTCGCGGTCGACGAAATCGAGGATGGTGTTGCGCGGCTCGACCAGCGTCACCGGCACGTCGAGCGCCGAAAAGATGGTTGCGTATTCGACACCGATGACGCCGGCGCCGATGACGGTCAGCGTGCGCGGCAACCGGTCGAGTTCGAGCATCTCGTCGCTGTCGAAGATGCGTGTCTTGTCGAAAGGCACGTCGCGCGGACGGTGCGGCCTGGTGCCCACAGCGATCAGCGCGTTGGCGAAACCGACCTCGCTGTGGTCGCCATTGTCGGTCGTCAGGCTGACCTTGTCGGGACTGAGGAATTTTGCCGTGGCGCGCACGCTTTTGACCGCGTTGCGCATGAATTGGTGCTGCAGCACCTCGACCTCGTGATCGAGCGTCTTGTGCAGGCGCTCGATCAGATCGGCGATCGAGATGTCCTGCTTGACCCGGTAGCCCCGCCCGTAGAAGCCGCGCTCGCGCCAGCCGGAAAGATTCAGGACCGTCTCGCGCAGCGTTTTCGACGGGATGGTGCCGGTGTGCACGGAGACGCCGCCGAGGCGCCGCCCTCGATCGACCACCAGAACCGATTTGCCAAGCTTGGCCGACTGCACCGCGGCACGGCGCCCGGAGGGGCCACTGCCGATGACCAGCATGTCGTAGTCCATAATTCCCCATCCCCTCGGCGTCTTGTTGCGCCGCAGCAAGCTAACGCGATCCGCGCCATGAATTCAACCGCTGCAACCGCGCTTGCCATGGCTTGCGTGCATGCGTTGGAAGCCGTCGATCTTGATTCCGCCACCGGCTTCACCATTTCAATGGCGAATGGCCGAGACCTATTTCGGGCCTGTTACGAGGGCATGACATGAACACGCGCGTGCTTGACGGCGAGATCGTCACCACCAGGTTCGAGGACACGCGCGCCTATCGCGGCGTGCGCACAAGGCGCATCTTCGCCTTCATCCTCGACTATTTCATCGTTGCGCTGCTCACCATCCCCTTCGCCATATTGGTCGCCCTCCTCGGGCTTTTGACCTTCGGCCTGGGCTGGGCGCTGTTCTCCATCCTGGTGCCGGCGGTTGCCATCCTCTACATCTGGAACACGCTGGGCAGCCGCGATCAGGCCACGACGGGCATGAAGATCATGGGCATCCGGCTCGAAAAGCTCGACGGCACCCGCATCGATGGCCTGACCGCGGTGGTGCATTCGGTGCTGTTCTGGGCCGGAAATGTCATCCTGACGCCGCTGGTGCTGCTGGTCACGCTGTTTTCCGATCGCAAGCGCACGCTGCACGACCTGCTTCTGGGCACGGTCGTGACGCGCGCCAATGTCTGACGGTGCCTGCGCCCCCCATCGCCGCGCCGGTTGTGCTAGAATATGAACAGCCTGGGCCGGCCGCGGCCACACAATCCTGTTGAATTTTTCGCCGGCCGGGCCAAAGGTAGGGCGATTCGCAGGAGCGTTTCCAAGGATCGATGACGCAGCATCCGACCCAGTCGCCGCAGTTCTTCCTGACCGCGCCGTCGCCGTGTCCTTATCTGGAGGGCCAGTTCGAGCGCAAGGTGTTCACGCACCTTGTCGGCGACAAGGCGCCCGAGATGAACGACCTCTTGACCCAGGGCGGCTTCCGGCGCTCTCAGAACATTGCCTACCGGCCGGCCTGCGAGTCCTGCCGCGCCTGCGTGTCGGTGCGGATCCTTGCGCAGGAGTTCACCGCCAGCCGCAACATGCGCCGCGTGATGCAGCGCAATGCCGATCTCATCGGCGCCATGCACGACGCCCAGCCCTCGACAGAGCAGTATTCGCTGTTCCGTGCCTATCTCGACGCCCGCCACCGGCGCGGCGGCATGTCTGACATGACGGTGCTCGACTATGCGATGATGGTCGAGGACACGCATGTCGATACCAAGATCATCGAATACCGGCGCCGCGGCCCGGACACCTTCATCACCGGCAAAGGCCAGGGCGAATTGATCGCGGTCGCGCTGACCGACAAGATGGCCGACGGGTTGTCGATGGTCTATTCCTACTTCAATCCCGATTTCGAGGACCGCTCGCTCGGCACCTTCATGATCCTCGACCATATCGCCCGCGCCAAGGCGATGGGACTGCCCCACGTCTATCTCGGCTACTGGGTCAACGGCTCGCGCAAGATGAACTATAAGATGCGTTTCATGCCGCAGGAGCATCTCGGTCCGAAAGGCTGGGAACGCTACGACCACGAAGCGGTCACGCGCTGATCCGCTTCGCGCTTCATCCTTAAACTCTATCAAGGAGGAGGACGCTGGTCTTTCGGCCGTCAGGCTGGAAGGAGCGGCGCATGGCCGCTGCGCGCCTCCTCAAGATTGTTGCGAGATTGCCGAGTGTCCACCCATACCGATCACCAGAAGGGCCTCCTGATCACTGCCTTTGGCGGATTGACGCTCACCGTCGACATCCCGCTGATCCGGCTGGCCGACGGCAGCCCCTGGACCATCATGATGCTGCGTACCGGCACCACGCTCATCGCCGCCTTGGTGGTCTGGGCCGTCTGGCGTGCGCTGCGCGGCGATGCGCCAAAGCTCATCCCCGGCTGGTCGGGGCTTGCCGTGGCGCTGTGCTACGGTTTGACCGGCGTCACTTTCGTCACCGCCGTCTACCACACCTCGACCGCCGATCTCGTCTTCATCCTTGCCTTCAACACGGTGTTCGCGGCGCTGCTGTCATGGCTGTTCCTGCGCGAAAGGCCCCGGCTCGGAACGTTGATCGCCATGTTGGCAATGATCCTTGGCGTGCTGATCATCGTTGGCGGTTCGGTCGGCACCGGGCATCTGTTCGGCGACTTCATGGCGCTGTGCTCGGCTCTGTTCGTGGCGATCGCCATCACCCTCTCCCGCGCCAGCGGCAAGGACATGGGCTTCACCGCGCTGGTCGGCGTCGCCCTGCCGCTGGCGGTCGCGGCCTTCATGGTCTCCAGCGAGGGGCTGAACGTCACCGCGCCGTGGTGGATCATCCTCAACGGCGCCGTGATCATGCCGATCTCGTTCTTCTGCCTCGCCAATGGGCCGAAATACATCTCGGGGCCGGAAGTCGCGATGTTCTACCTGCTGGAGACGGTGCTGGCGCCGATCTGGGTCTGGCTCATCTTTGCCGAGACGCCGTCGCGCAACAGCCTGATCGGCGGCACGATCCTGATCGTGACGCTGGTCGTGCATTCGTTCTGGCAATTGCATGAGGGTCGCAAGCGCCGTGCTGCGCTTGCCGTCGGTCACCCGGCCTGAATTTTCCTGCCCTCCGGCGTCGCCTCGATCTGGGGCGGCCCGTTCTCTTCGTCGGTGGCTGGCGCAACCGCGTCCATCAGTTCCACCTCGCGCAGCCATTCGCGCCAGATGGCGACCAGCAGCGCCATCAGCACCGGACCGATGAACAGGCCGAGGAAGCCCATCGTCTTGACGCCGCCGATCAGGCCGAAAAAGGTCGGCAGGAAAGGCAGCTTGATCGGCCCGCCGACCAGCTTCGGACGCAACGTCTTGTCGACGATGAAGAGTTCGACCGCGCCCCAGATGAACAGCGCCATGCCGGCAAACAACTTGCCATTGGCGGCGAGATAGATCGACACCAGCGTGAAGGAAAGCGGCGCACCGCCAGGGATCAACGCCATGATGCCGGTAAGCGCGCCGAGCGTCACCGGCGACGGCACGCCGGTGAGCCAGTAGGCGATACCCAGCACCAGGCCCTCGCCGATGGCGATGACGGTCATGCCCGTGACGGTCGATGAGATTGTGGCCGGCACGACGCGCGAGATCCGCTCCCAGCGCGTCGGCAGGATACGCTCACCCAGACGATCGACCTGCGCCGCGAAGGCTTCGCCGTCACGATAGGCGAAGAACAACGCGATCATCATGAACAACAGTGTCAGCAGCAGACCGAAGGCGCTGCCGCCGGCGGCGAGCGCGCCGCGATAGATGGAGCCGATGTTAGCGCCGCTGACCAGCTGGATCACCTCGCCGATGCCGCCGGGATGGCCGAGATTGGTGGTCCATTGCTCGTTCAGCCACTCACCGATGATGGGCATTGTGGCGATCCACTGCGGCGTCACCGCGCCGTGGCGGTTGGCCTCGATCGCCCAGGTTACCCATTCGCGCAGCTCGTTGATGGCGTAGGTGCCGGCGAGCGCGATCGGCACCACCAGGAAGGTCAGGATGAACAGGATCGCGAGGGTCGCGGCGATCGTGCGATTGCCGCCGACGGCGGCGAGCAGCCGGCAGTAGAGCGGCCAGCTGGCGAAGGCGATGACGAGCGCCGCCAGCACCGGGAACAGGAAGCCGTGGAAGAAATAGACACCGGCGGCGGCGATCAGCACCAGGAGCCAGCGCGCCGCGGACAAAGGCGGGATGACGGCCGCCCTCAGCGGCGTCGACAGGCCGAACAGACGCTGCCCCGGTTTCTGGATCTCAGTCCGCTTCAACCGCGCGTTTCTCCCCTGCCCAATGGTTCAATGGATGCTTATGCACCACGATAGTGCAGCAATCGTGACGATAGTCCAAATGGTGATGGAGAAGCTCTGCTACCAGCAGGTCGCGCCGGACTTGACCTTGGGGTCGGCGTGGGCCGGCGCGACCGGAGCCTCAAAGGGTCACTTTCGCATTAGCCGAAGCTAATATTCGCCGGTAGGTCCCGGGTGGTCTTATTTGACGGTCGAAAACTCAAAACGATCGAAACGGAAGACTGCCGTATACTCGTTGTGTCGCTCCGGCGTCCCGGCAGGATTGCGGAAGATCGCGCCGCAGGTTGTCTGAACTTTCGGAATGGCGTCGCACAGGAAGTTCTGCTGCACCCAGCTGGTTCCTTTATCTATCCATGCGCCTCCCCCGTTCAGGTCACGACCGAGGATGAGCGACCTGATCTCCGAACCGGTAAGCCGGTCCTTCGCATCCAGATCGACCTCTTCCGGCAACTCCGGCAAACCGGCCTTGTCCAGGCCGTCCAGCAGACGCCCGATGTCAGCCGGGTTCTTGAACACAAAATACCTCTGCGTGACCAACTGATTTGCCCCTCCATCCTTTCGTTCCAACATGACGTTCCTTAGCCTGTCACTATAGGCCGCGACCCGGTCCCTGCGCCCGAGATGTGCGTAGGCCGAAACCAACACCTGCAGGCCGTAGAATTTCGGCCATGGATCGGGCGATTGGAGATCGATCCTTTCAAGGTAGTCGACAGCTTCCTCGAAACGACCCTGGCCAAATTCAGCGAGCCCAGCCTGGTAGTGCCGATGGTCATTGCCGCCTGGGTCGACACGGTTGGCCGCGACGAGATAGTCGCTCGCCTCGTTCGGCCTGCCATTGAAATTCAGGGCTTCCGCCAGCCCGACATAGTTCAGGGGATCGCTCGGGTCGAGCGCCACTGCCTTGAACATGACCGCGACTGCCTCGTCGGACCGGTGCTCGCGAACCAGCAAACTGGCGACGAGCTGATAGTAGGACGGCGAAGGATGCTTGGCCGCCTCCCCCAGGTACTTGTAGACGTTGTACAGCGCACCGATGTCCGACAAGGCTAAAGCTTTGCCCCGCGGCCCGTCCATGTCCCAATAGGCCCATGCGAGCGAGGCTGCCGCCGCGCCGAAATTCGGATCGAGTTCCAGCGCCTGCCGGAAAAACCTCACCGCCTGCGCAAACTCGTCTGGAGTATTACGACGATTGTAGATTTCCATGCCCTGGAGGTAAGCCTCGTAGGCTGCAGGATTGCGCGTGCCGCCCGCGACATCTGCCTTGCCTTGGTCGCTGACGAGACGGAGCTTGAGCGCGCCTGCGATGCTGACGACGACCTTGTCCTGCAGGGCAAACACATCCGTCCACTGGCCGTCGAAACGTTCTGCCCAGAGATGACCGGTGGTCGAGCCGTCGATCAATTGCGCGTTGATACGCATGTCGTCGCCGACCCGACGTATCGAACCTTCCAGTATGTACCGGACACCAAGCGCTGCGGCGACCTCAGCGGGTTTAGTCTCCTTGTCCTTGTAGGTGGAAGCCGCGTTTCGCGATACGACGAACAGGCCGGGCACGCGTGCAAGTTCTGTGGTCAGGTCCTCGGTGAAACCGTCAGCCAGATAACCTTGCGCCTTGTCGTCGCTGAGATTGTCAAATGGAAGCACGACGAGGGATGGCCGGGTGTCGGCTTTCGCATTGGCCGTCAGAGGAGGGGGCAGAAGCGGTGGCTCCCACGGTCGCCACCACGCTGCTGCAAGGCCGACTGCGACAACAAGAACCCCAATGGCGACGGCCAGATTGCGCCTGAAGCGTGGGAGTCGATTGACAGCCATGGGCTTTCCCGCCACCGCGGGATCGAGCGGCACCCGGTACACCTGCACCGGTTCGGCGATGTTCTTCAGCTTCTGTTGGCCCATCAGCTCAAAGACGAAAGCCAACTTCTTCTCAACCTCTTTTGCGACCTTTGCCGAGACACAAATGCCACCAGGTTCCGCTAGTTATTGGAGCCTGGCAGCGACGTTGACGCCATCGCCATATCGGTCCTCGCCCTTTCGACAATCACCTCGCCGAGATTGATCCCGATCCTGACGCGAATCCGATGATCCTCGGAAACGGCGGCGTTGCGTTCCGCCAGGGCGTGCTGCAACGACACGGCACATTCGACCGCGTCCACGACGCTGCCGAATTCGGCGAGCAGTCCATCGCCCATCAGCTTGAAGATGTGGCCGTGGTGGCGGGCAATCTCAGGCTCGAACAGTTCCTTGCGTCGAGCACGAAGGCGCTCGAACGTGCCGGCCTCGTCGCGTTCCATCTGGGCGGAATAGCCCACAACATCGGCAGCGAGAATGGCGGAAAGCTTACGGTCCATCGGTCCGGCCTGTCCCCCGTGGAGTATAGACCTGGTCACACTGAAATGAAACGACCGACCTCTCCAGCGTCCGTCGCCGGTGTCTCGGGATCATCCAGCAAAAAGCCGTCGATGAAACGCGCAGTTCGCAGATACGGGCGCATCGTTGGCACCGATCTTGCCATCGAGGATGACGGAACTGTCGCTTTGATGCTGAGCGCCGAGGCGATGCTCGCCTCCCGCAATCTCGATGGCGAACCGCAGTTCCAGCGGGACAGTAGGAGGGCGCCGCGGCGGTGGTCGACTTGGCATTGCGCAATCTCCCCCTTTGTGGGGGAGATCAGCAGCTTCATCCGAACTTCCCTGTCCTCGGGAAACCCTTCGGCACCATGCGGCCGGCGGCGGCGCGGGCGCCGATCCATTCGGCCAGTTCCTCGCGCGACTTGGTGAAGGTGCGGTCGGCCGAGTCCTGCCAAGTGAGCCCAGTCCCCAGCGTGAAGGTCTTCAGGTCCAGCACGCCGCCGTCCTTGTATTTCTGTAGGCGCACACCCTTGCCGCGCGCCATCTCTGGAATCTCGGCGAGCGGGAAGATCAGCATCTTGCGGTTCTCGCCGACGATGGCGAGATGGTCGCCCGTGACCGGAATGCAGCGCTTGGCCTCGTCCGGCGCCTTGACGTTCATCACCTGCTTGCCCTTGCGGGTGTTGGCGACGACCTCTTCCTCGGAGACGACGAAGCCGTTGGCATCGTAGGAGACCAAGAGCAGCTTGCGCTTCGGGTCGTGGACGAAGGCAGTGACGATGTCCTGGTCGTTCTCCATGTCGACGATAATGCGGATTGGCTCGCCATGGCCGCGCCCGCCCGGCAGCCGGTCGGCGCCGATGGTGTAGAATTTGCCGCCGGTGGTGAAGACCAGGATCTTGTCCGTGGTCTGGGCGTGGAAAGCAAGCTTCAGGCTGTCGCCTTCCTTGAAGGCAAGCTGCGAATGGTCGGTCAGATGACCCTTCATCGCGCGCAGCCAGCCCTTTTCGGAGACCACGACGGTGACCGGCTCGCGCTCGATCATCGCATGTGCGATGTCGGTCAAGTCATGCTCTGGCGCGTCGGCGAACTGGGTGCGGCGTCTGCCGAGCTCGGTCTCGGGGCCGAACTGGTCGCGGACCTTGGTGACTTCCCACTTGATCGTCGCCCATTGCTTGGCGTCGGACGCCAGCAAGGCCTCGATCTGCTTCTTCTCCTCGGTGAGGCCGTCATATTCCTTGCGGATCTCGATTTCTTCGAGCTTGCGCAGGGCGCGCAGCCGCATGTTGAGGATGGCTTCGGCCTGGTTGTCGGTGAGCGACCAGCGGGCCATCATCACCTGCTTGGGCTCATCCTCCTCGCGGATGATCCTGATTACCTCGTCGATGTTGAGATAGGCGATGAGGTAACCGGCAAGGATTTCAAGGCGCTTCTCGATCTCGCCCAGCCGATACCTGGAGCGGCGGAGAAGCACGTCACGGCGGTGGTCGAGCCATTCTTTAAGTACGCCCTTCAGCGATAGGACGTTCGGCACCTTGCCGCGCGACAGAACGTTCATGTTGAGCGGGAAGCGACTTTCGAGCTCGGTGAGCTTGAACAACGATTCCATCAGGATGCCGGGATCGACGGTGCGGCTCTTCGGCACCAGCACGACGCGGATATCCTCGGCGCTCTCGTCACGAATGTCTTCGAGCAGCGGCAGCTTGCGCGCCATCAGGAGCTCGGCGATCTTCTCGATCAGCCTGGCCTTCTGGACGCCATAGGGAATTTCGGTGACGACGATGCTCCAGGTGCCCCTGCCCTGGTCCTCCTGGCTCCATTTGGAGCGCACGCGAAAACCGCCGCGGCCGCTCTCATAGGCTTCGAGAATCGAGGCGCGGCTGTCGACGATGATGCCACCGGTCGGGAAATCCGGCCCCTGGACAAAATCCATCAGCTTCGCCACGGGCGCGTCCGGATGCTCGATCAAGTGGAGCGCAGCGTCACAAAGCTCGGCGGCGTTGTGCGGCGGGATCGAGGTCGCCATGCCGACCGCGATGCCGGACGAGCCGTTGGCGAGCAGGTTCGGGAAGGCGCCGGGGAGAACGGACGGCTCCTCATCCTCTTCATTGTAGGTCGGCCGGAAGTCGACGGCATCCTCGGTGATGCCGGCAAGCAGCTCGGTCGCCACTTCCGTCATGCGCGCTTCGGTGTAGCGCATGGCGGCGGCGTTATCGCCGTCGATGTTGCCGAAATTGCCCTGCCCGTCGACCAGCGGGTAGCGCATCGAGAATTCCTGCGCGAGGCGCACCAGCGCGTCGTAAATCGACTGGTCGCCATGCGGATGGAACTTGCCCATCACC
This sequence comes from Mesorhizobium silamurunense, assembly GCF_014843905.1. NCBI lineage: Bacteria > Pseudomonadati > Pseudomonadota > Alphaproteobacteria > Hyphomicrobiales > Phyllobacteriaceae > Mesorhizobium > Mesorhizobium silamurunense. Next base: position 44,665 of record NZ_LPVS01000106.1, read on the forward strand.
TCGCCGACGATGCGGGCGCATTTGGCGAAGCCCTGGTCGGGGTTGAGCCGCAAGAGCCGCATGGCATGCATGATGCGGCGATGGACCGGCTTCAGTCCGTCGCGCACATCCGGCAGCGCCCGGTGCATGATGGTCGACAGCGCATAGGCGAGATAGCGCTTTTCAAGCGCTTCTTTCAGGTCGACAGGTTCGATGTGGTCGCCGCCGCCATTGTCTTGCGGCGGCAAATGCCTTTTTCCCATGGATTTGGACTAGCCGAGCGGGTGATTCGCGGCAAGCGCCGGGTTGGGTATCGGCGGATTCGTCGCAAACAGCGATGTGAAAGATTTCACTGAACCGCCAGGCCGGGCACTCCAATTTGCCGCCCATCTGAAACAGGCTTCGGCTGCAAAGTGGGGCGCCGGCCAACATCAATCTGTTACATGCGCCCTCTATCTGGGCAGGCAACGCGCCGGCGGAGGAGAGCCGCGGTCTTCATGACAAATTCACCGCACCATAAAAAGCGTGCCGGCCGGCATTTGCTTTTCATCGCCGTTTTCGACAAATGGGCCGGGAAGCGCCTTTTTCCCGTCCCGTTCGTCGCGGAATGGTGATGGGGCAGGAATTCAAAATACTTTCAGGACAGGGAACTCGCCAATGACAATCCAACACTCAATGCTCAAGAAACTGGCCTTTTCAACCTTTCTGCTGACCCTGCCACTCAATACCGCCTTGGCCGCCGATCCGGCCGTGGCCGAGCGCGTCAAGGCAACGCTTGCCGCCCAGGGCGTCGATATTTCCTGGACCGGGGTCTCCGGCGACGATTCGAACGCTGTGCTGCAGGGCGTCTCCATCAAGCCGGCTGCCGAGAAGGAAGCACTGCCGATCGGCGACGTGAAGCTGGAGGGTGTCACCGCGGCCAATGGCGGCTTCGAGATCGCGACCGTCTCGACCTCGGCCTTCGAGCACTCCAAGGATGGCGTGACGCTCAATCTCAGCCCCTTCGTCATCCATGACATGAAGGTGCCGGCCGAAGGCAGCACCGACCCGCTCGGCTCGCTGATGATGTACAAGTCGGCCGAGCTCTCCAACATGACGGTCAAGGTCGGCGACAAGACGGCCTTCTCGATGGACGGGCTTGCCGTCCAGATCACCCCGCCGGCCGATGGCAAGGCGATGGACTTCACCGCCAATACGGAAAAGTTCAATGCCGACCTGACGCTGGTCGACGACCCTAAGTCGAAGGAAGCGATCGAGGCGCTCGGCTACCAGAACATCTCCGGCACCGTCTCGATGGCCGGCACCTGGCAGCCCAGCGACGGCAAGATGGAGCTGTCGAAATACGACATATCGGTCGACAACGCCGGCACGCTCGGCATGACCTTCGACCTCGGCGGCTACACGGTCGACTTCATCAAGTCGATGCAGGCTATGCAGAAGCAGCTCGCCTCGCAGCCCGAGGGCGCCGACAATTCCGCGCAGGGCATGGCCATGCTCGGCCTGCTGCAGCAGTTGTCCTTCAATGGCGCGTCGGTGCGCTTCGACGACGATTCGCTGACCGGAAAGGTGCTCGACTATGTCGGCAAGCAGCAGGGCATGTCGGCCAAGGACGTCGCCAACCAGGCCAAGGCGATCGTGCCGTTCGGCATGGCGCAGCTGAACAACCCGGAACTGACGGCCGAGGTCTCGGCGGCGGTCAACAAGTTCCTCGACGATCCCAAGAGCCTCGAGATCTCGGCCGAGCCGCCGTCGTCGGTGCCATTCGCGCTGATCATGGCCGGCGCCATGTCCAACCCGCTCGACTTGCCCAAGACGCTCGGCGTCAAGGTCAAGGCGAACGAGGACTGATCAAACGAAACGTTCAAACAAAAGCCCGGCATCGCTGCCAGGCTTTTGTTGTCCAAACTCGATTCTTCGAGCAAGTCGAATCGCTTGAGCGCGATTCCTAGCCTTCTTTCTTGGCCGCCGCGACGCGCAGCGACAGCTCGCGAAGCTGCTGCGGAGTGGCTTCCGACGGGGCGTTCATCAGCAGGTCGTAGGCCTGCTGGTTCATCGGGAACATGGTGATCTCGCGCAGGTTCTTCGCGCCGACGAGGAGCATGACGACGCGGTCGATGCCGAACGCCGCCCCGCCATGGGGCGGCGCGCCATACTGGAAGGCGCGATAGAGGCCGCCGAAGCGGTCTTCCACCGTCTGGCGGTCGAAGCCGACAATCTCGAAGGCCTTGACCATGGTCTCCGGCAGATGGTTGCGGATGCCGCCCGAAGCGATCTCATAGCCGTTGCACACCGCATCATACTGGAACGCCTTGATGCTGAGCGGGTCCTGGCTGTTGAGGGCATCGATGCCGCCCTGCGGCATCGAGAACGGATTGTGGGCGAAATCGATCTTTTTCTCGTCCTCGTTCCATTCAAAGAAGGGAAAGTCGACGATCCAGCAGAGATCGAACCGGTCGCGGTCGACGAGGTTCAGCTCCTCGCCGGCGCGCGTGCGCGCGGCGCCCGCGAAGGCGACGAACTTCTTCGGGTCGCCGGCGACGAAGAAGGCGGCGTCGCCATCGGCGAGGCCGAGCTGCAGGCGCAGCGCCTCGGTGCGCTCCTCGCCAATGTTCTTGGCGATCGGGCCGGCGCCTTCGAGCTTGTCGCCTTCCTTGCGCCAGAAGATGTAGCCGAGGCCCGGCTGGCCCTCGCTCTGTGCCCATGAGTTCATGCGGTCGCAGAAGGCGCGGCTGCCGCCGGTCTTGGCGGGGATGGCCCACACCTCGGCCTTCGGATCGTTGGTCAGGATGTTGGCGAAGACCTTGAAGCCGGAATCGCGGAAGTGATCCGAGACCGAATCCATCACGATCGGATTGCGCAGGTCCGGCTTGTCGGTGCCGTATTTGCGCATGGCGACATCGTAGGGGATGCGCGGCCATTCCTTGGTGACGGGCTTGCCGTCGGCAAAGGCTTCTATGACCGACGTCATCACCGGTCCCATGGTCGACAGCACGTCGTCCTGCTCGACGAAGCTCATCTCGAGGTCGAGCTGGTAGAATTCGCCGGGCAGGCGGTCGGCGCGCGGATCCTCGTCCCGGAAGCAGGGCGCGATCTGGAAGTAGCGGTCGAAGCCGGAGACCATGATCAGCTGCTTGTACTGCTGCGGCGCCTGCGGCAGCGCGTAGAAGCTGCCGGGATGGATGCGCGAGGGCACCAGGAAGTCGCGCGCGCCCTCCGGCGACGAGGCCGTCAGGATCGGCGTCGAGAATTCGGTGAAACCCGCCTCGCCCATGCGTTTGCGCATCTCGGCGATGATCTTCGTGCGCGCCACGATATTCTTGTGCAGCGTCTCGCGACGCAGGTCGAGGAAGCGGTATTTCAGCCGGATATCCTCGGGGTATTCAGGCTCGCCGAACACCGGCAGCGGCAGTTCCTTGGCCGCCGACAGCACCTCGATCTCACGCGCGAAAATCTCGATCTCGCCGGTCGGCAGGTTCGGGTTGACGGTCTCCGGCAGGCGCGCCTTGACCTCGCCGTCGACGCGGATCACCCACTCGCCGCGCAGGGTCTCGGCGGTCTTGAAGGCCGGCGAATCCGGATCGGCGACGATCTGGGTCAGGCCGTAATGGTCGCGCAAATCGATGAAGAGCAGCCCGCCATGGTCGCGCACGCGATGCACCCAGCCCGAGAGACGGACGGAATTGCCGACGTCGCTCTTTCTCAACTGGGCACAGGTATGGCTGCGGTAACGATGCATTGTCATGGTGAAGTCCGGAATTGCGGGCGAAAGCCCGGCTCGAAAAATTGGCGCGAAAAGCGCATGAGAGGCCCGCTTTGTCAAGGTAAGCAGTCACACAGGCGCGGTGCCCGAGATCAGGCAAAGTGGATTTCGGCACCCAGGCGTTCGAAATCGGCAAGGATGGTTGAAGGCGCCGTCTTCTCCACCACCAGATGGCGGATCGCATCGGGCGCGGCAACGCGATAGGGCGCCGCGGTGGCGAGCTTGTCCGTGGTGGCGGCGATGACGATGCCGGCGCTGTTCCGGGCCATGGCTCGCTTCACTTCGGCTTCGGCCGAATCGAAGGCCGTGACGCCGCGCGAGGCGTCCAAGCCACAGGAGCCAAGGAAGAACAGATCGGCGCCGAGCTGCGCCACGGCGGCAAGCGTGTCCCCGCCCACGCAGGTGCCGAGGTCGCGGACGTACCGGCCGCCGAGCACAATCAGCTCGACCAGGGGAAGACCGGCGAGAGCCGACGCGACGGCGATCGAATTGGTGGCCACCGTCAGCTCGACGTCGCGCGGGATGGCCCTGGCGATCGCCTCATTGGTCGTGCCGCCGTCGATGAAAAGGGTCTGCCCTGAGGCGAGCACGCCCACCGCCACTTTCGCCAGGCGCATCTTCTCCTCGACGGCATGGCCGCTGCGCTGGCTGATGGTTGCCGCCGCAAAGGGCGCCGATGGGACCGCACCCCCGTAAACACGGCGCAATTGCCCGGCTTTCGCCAGCTCGCGCAGATCGCGGCGAACCGTATCTTCCGAAACGCCGAAGCGGCTGGCGAGCTCGCCGGCCAGCACCTTTCCTTCCGCCGCCAGCCGGTCGCGAATGAATTGGTGTCGTTCTTCGGTCAGCATGCACGATCCTATTTCTTTGTGCACATTCTTGCATGTTCTGCATGTTTATGCAAGAAATAGCGCAATGGACCGGCGATGCCGTCCCAGTCTCCCCCAATGGAAAGTGCCGCAATGACCTTTGGCTTGAAACTCGCCCCTCAGCACCGCGTCTATGCCGGTTTCGCGATCTACTCCTTCGCCATGGGCAACATTTTCCCGCGCCTGCCGGACATCAAGCGCGCCATGGACATCGAGGACGGCATGCTGGGTCTCAGCCTGATCGGGACGCCGATCGGCACCTTGACGGCGCTGACGCTGGCGACGCCTGTGCTGGAGCGTGTCGGCTTTCGGCGGGCGCTGCTTTGGCTCGTGCCGTTGATCGCGCTTGTCTATTCCATTGCCGTGCACGCGCCGGGACCGGTCGCCCTGTTCCTGATGCTGCTGCCGGTCGGCCTGATGATCGGCAGCGTCGAGATCATCCTCAATGTCGAGGCCGACAGGACGGAGTTCCTGCTCAGGCGCCGCATCATGAACCGGGCGCATTCCTTCTGGAGCGCGGGCTTCTTCGGCGCCGGGCTCTTCGGCGGCGCCTTGGCGCATCTCGGCCTGTCGCCGCAGCTGCATCTGGCGCTGGTGGTGCCGATGGTGGCGGTTTCGATGGCATTGTTCCTCGGCGGCTTCGAACCGGCGCCTGCCCGCTTCGCCGGCACCGGCGACAAGGCGCCGATGTTCGCCCGGCCGACGCTGTCGATTCTCGTCCTCGTGGCGGTGACGCTTTCGGCGATGCTTTTGGAAGGCGCCAGTATCGACTGGTCGGCGATCTACATGCGCACTGTGTTCGTCTCGGGCCCCTTCGTCGCCGGCTTCACCGTGGCGCTGTTTGCCTTCTCGCAGGCGACCACGCGCTTCTTCGCCGACTCCTTTGTCGACCGCCACTCGCCAAGCGGGGTCGCGCGCGTGCTGCTTGCAGCGATGGCGGCCGGCGTTCTTTTCGTCTTCTTCTCACCCGCGCCGTTGGTGTCGATGCTGGGCTTTGCCCTGTTGGGCATCGGCAGCAGCGCCCTCTTCCCGCTGGCGATCTCCGCCGCCGCACAACGGACGGATCGCCCGGCGGCGATCAACGTCGCGGCGCTTTCGCAGATCTCCTTCATCGCCTTCCTGCTCGGTCCGCCGCTGCTCGGCTTCGTATCGGAGCACTGGGGCATCCGCTCCGCCTACGGGATCGGCATTCCCTTCATCGTGCTCAGCCTGCTGACCGCAGGCTCGCTTGGCCGGAGGCCATCCCGGGAGAATATCAGGACAATTCCAAGCGACGGGCCGGCTGTGACCGGCCGGAAAATAGAAGTGCCAGCGGGCAAAGCGTAGAATCCTGTTGCTCGGGGACATGCTTCGAGCCGGGTTCGAGGACGTGGCCGGGTCTTCGTCCAGGCATTTGCCGCTGGCATTGACGCCATCTATGGTCCAAGAAGAGGTCACAGATCCGTGATTGCCTCTCTTCAATGTCCTCCATCCGCCCGCTTATCCCACTCCTCATCGCCGCAGGCATCCTGCTTGGCGGCAACGGGCTGCAGGGCACGCTGATCGCATTGCGCGGTGCGCAGGAAGGTTTTTCCGCTTCCGATATCGGCCTCATGGGCACGTTCTATTTCGCCGGCTTCCTGCTCGGCTGCCTGGCCGTCACCCGCATCCTAAAGGCGGTCGGCCATGTCAGGACTTTTGCCGCGCTCGCCGCGATCGCCTCGGTCAGTACGCTGCTTCTGGTACTCGTCATCGACCCCGTCATGTGGTGCGCGGTGCGCTTTGCCGGCGGCTTCTGCTTCGCCGGCCTGTTCACCGTCATGGAAGCCTGGCTGAATTCGGGTGTCGGCAACAAGGACCGCGCCCGGGTGCTAGCCATATACCGCATGGTCGACATCGGCTCGGTGACCGGCGCGCAATTCCTGATTCCGATCTTCGGCGCCGGCGGTTTCGCCATCTTCGCCGTCATGTCGATGATGATCACCTTTTCGCTGGTGCCGGTCTCGCTCGGGGACCGCTCGAACCCGGCGCCGCCTGAAGACGTCAAGCTCGACCTGCCGCGCGTCTGGCGGATCTCGCCGCTCGGCTCGATCGGCTGCATCGCCGTCGGCGTCACCAACAGCGCCTTTCGCACGCTGTCGCCGGTCTACGCCGAGGAGATCGGCATGTCGGTTGCCGATGTGGTGACCTTCGTCAGCGTCGGCATATTCGGAGGCGCCCTCATCCAGTATCCGCTGGGCTATCTCTCCGACCGCCGGGACCGGCGGTCGGTGCTGTTGACGACGACGTGCTGCGCCATGCTTGCCGCGCTGGCGCTCGCCTTCGTGGCGCGCGCCGACCCGTTCCTCAACTTTGTCATCGTCTTCATCTTCGGCAGCTTCGCCATGCCGCTCTATTCACTGTCAGCCGCGCATGCCAACGACCGGGCCGACAAAGGCGAATTCGTGCTGATCAACGCGGCGCTGATGCTGTTCTATTCCTTCGGCGCGATCAGCGGTCCGATCGCGGCGTCGGCGGTGATGCAGCATTTCGGGCCGAGCGCGCTGTTCGTCTTCAGCGCCGCCGTCTACGCCGTTCTCATCATCGTGATCCTTTACCGTATGCAGGTGCGGTCGGGTGTGCCGGCCGGCAGCCGCAGCCGCTTCACCGCGCTTTTGCGCACCTCGACGCTGTTCGCGCGGCTGGCGCGGCGGAGCGGCGATTCAGACAAGCAGGACTAGCTGCGGCTTGACGAAAGCGTTTGCGGCTGAAATTGAAGAAGGCCTGATATGATGCCAAAAGCGATTTGATGCACGTCATCTCCACCCAAGCTGAACTCGAAAGCGTTATCGCGGCGTTCGAAAAATCGGACTTCGTCACCGTCGATACCGAATTCATCCGCGAAACGACCTTCTGGCCGATCCTCTGCCTCATCCAGATGGCAGCGCCCGGCGTGACTGCGCTGATCGATCCGCTGTCGCCCGACATCGACCTGAAACCGTTCTTCCGGCTGATGGCCAACGAAGCGGTGGTCAAGGTTTTTCACGCCGCCCGCCAAGACATCGAAATCATCGTCCATCTGGGTGACCTGGTGCCGCATCCGGTGTTCGACACGCAGGTGGCGGCCATGGTCTGCGGCTTCGGCGACAGCGTGTCCTACGATCAGCTGGTGCAGCGCATCACCGGCGCGCGGCTCGACAAATCCTCGCGCTTCACCGACTGGCGGCACCGGCCGCTCTCCGACAAGCAGCTCGAATACGCGCTCGCCGACGTCACCCATCTGATCAAGGTCTACAAGCACCTCAGCGCCGAGCTGAAGCGGGAGGACCGCGCCCATTGGCTGAACGAGGAGATGGACGTTCTCACCTCGCGCGAGACCTACGATCCGCATCCCGAGGATGCCTGGAAACGCCTGAAGATGCGGCTGCGCAAGCCGCAGGAACTGGCGATCGTGCAGGCGATAGCCGCATGGCGCGAACGCGAGGCGCGCGAGCGCGACGTGCCGCGTGGCCGCGTGCTCAAGGACGACGCGATCTACGAGATCGCGCAACAGGCGCCGCGCGATGCAACGGCTCTCGGCCGGCTGCGCACGACGCCGAAGGGCTGGGAACGGTCGGCGACAGCGACCGCGCTGCTCGGCGCGGTCAACACGGCGCTTGCCCTGCCGAAGGAAGCGATGCCCAAACTGCCGAAGACGTTCCAGCCACCGGAAGGCTCGAGCGCGGCGGCGGAACTGCTCAAGGTGCTGCTCAGGATCGTCGCCGAGAAGGAGGGCGTCGCCTCCAAGGTGCTCGCCTCCAGCGACGACATCGACCGCATCGCCGCAGAGGGCGACGCCGCCGACGTGCCGGCGCTGCAAGGCTGGCGGCGCGCCGTGTTCGGCGAGCAGGCGCTCAGGCTGGTGCGTGGCGAGATCGGCATCAAGTTCGACAAGCGCAGGATCGCGGTGTTCGATCTCTAGCATCGACCTTTCCTTCTCCCTTTCTTCGGAGAAGGAAAGGCGAGACTCACACTGCCCCAAGCAGGTGCAGCGCGAACCAGATCCAGGCGACGAGAAGCACGAAAGCGCCAAGGAAGAAGGTTCGGCTGCGGTGCAGCACATAGTTTCTGCTGAGATGCACCCAGGCGTGAACATAGCGCGTGACGATGAACAGCCACATCAGCGCCAGCGTCAGGTAATTCACGCCATTGGTGACAAACAGCGCCAGGCAGAGCACGTGAAACAGAACCGGCAGCTCGAACCGGTTGATCAAATTGTTGGCGACGGTGACGCTCGAGGCCGGCTCGGTCGAGCGGACCTTGTACTGGCTGATCTTGGCTTCGCCGGACTTCACGGCCAAATAGCGCCGCTTCAGCATCACCAGATAGACGATGTAGACCAGGAGCACATGCGCCAGCATAGGCCAGAAGATGGCGGTCTGGTTCATCCCCTGCCCGCTCAGCGCCGTTGCACTGCCAGCGCGAACACCGCGACGACTACGACCGGAATGGCCAGTAGCGCGAACTTGGTCACGGTCAGCGACGAGGCGAAGGACAGCGAATCGGGATTGGCCAACTGGAAATCGGACAGCAGCCGCGCAATTGCGAAGTTCTGCGCGTAATCGGCGACTGTGTAAGGCAGAACCAGCACCAACGCCGTCAGCGCCTGCAATTGGGCAGGCATGGTGCGGAAATTGCGCAGCCGCCGGCCAAAGGCCAGGATCAGGCTGAGCAAGGTGAGCGAGAGCAACGCCGGGAACAGCAGATCGAAAGTCAGATAGTGCCAGACGATGATGATCTCGCCGCCGCGCCGGCCAAGGGCCGTCAGCCATGCCATGCCTTCATCGGGCGTGAAGCCGGTGACACGCATGTCGAGCGAGGGGAGCCCGCCGCTCAGCCGGCGGAAATAGAAAAACTCGAGCGCCGTCATGGCGATGAAGATCGCGGCGCAAGCGACGGAGAGCGCCGCCGCATGACGCGACAGGCGCAACACCGTCACGGTCAAGCCACGCCACAAGCCCGGGCGATCCGGCCGCTCGTCGGCCTGATCAAATTCCGCCCGGATAGTTCGGGCTTTCGCGGGTGATCGTGACGTCATGGGCGTGGCTTTCACGAAGTCCGGCGTTTGATATGCGCACAAAGGTGGCGCGTTCCCGGAACTCGGCAAGATCGCGTCCACCGACATAACCCATAGCGGCTTTCAGGCCGCCTGCAAGCTGGTGCAGCACGCCAGCCACAGGTCCTTTGTAGGGAACCTGCCCTTCAATGCCCTCCGGAACCAGTTTCAGGGTGTCGCGGACCTCGGCCTGGAAGTAGCGGTCGGCCGAGCCGCGCGCCATCGCGCCGACCGAGCCCATGCCGCGATAGGCCTTGAAGGAGCGGCCCTGGTGCAGATAGACCTCGCCCGGGCTTTCGTCGGTGCCGGCAAGCAGCGAGCCGATCATGGCGGCACTTGCACCGGCGGCGAGCGCCTTTGCGAGATCGCCCGAATATTTGATGCCGCCGTCGGCGATCACGCTCACGCCAGACTTCTCAGCCATCTCGACCGCCGACATGATCGCGGATAGCTGCGGCACGCCGACACCGGCGACGATGCGGGTGGTGCAGATCGAGCCCGGGCCGATGCCGACCTTGACGGCGTCGGCGCCGGCATCGATCAGCGCCTGCGTGCCTTCGGCGGTGGCGACATTGCCGGCCAGGATGCGCACGGAATTGGAGAGCTTCTTGGCCCGCGTCACCGCATCCAGCACGCGCTGCGAATGGCCGTGCGCGGTGTCGATGACCAGAAGGTCTACGCCGGCGTCGATCAGGCGTTCGGCGCGCTCGAAGCCGTCGTCGCCGACGCTGGTGGCGGCCGCGGCGCGCAGGCGCCCCTGCGCGTCCTTGGTGGCGTGCGGGTTGAGCTGCGACTTCTCGATGTCCTTGACGGTGATCAGGCCGACGCAATTGCCCTTCCGGTCGACCACCACCAGCTTTTCGATGCGGTGCTTATGCAGGAGGCGTTTCGCTTCGTCCTGGTCGACATTCTCTTTCACCGTGATCAAGTTCTCACGGGTCATCAGCTCGTAGACCTTCTGCGACGGATCGGAGGCGAAGCGTACGTCGCGGTTGGTGAGGATGCCGACCAGCCGGCCGACGGTGTGGCCGCCGGTGCCGCCATTTTCCACCACCGGAATGCCGGAAATGCCATGCGCGCGCATCAGCCCCAGCGCGTCGGCCAGCGTCGCGTCGGGGCCGATGGTGACGGGATTGACCACCATGCCCGACTCGAATTTCTTCACCTGCCGGACCTGCTCGGCCTGCTCTGCCGGCGAGAAATTGCGGTGGATGACGCCGATGCCGCCGGCCTGCGCCATGGCGATCGCCAGCCTCGCTTCGGTAACGGTGTCCATGGCGGCCGACAGGATCGGCGTGTTGAGATCGATGTCGCCGGCGATGCGGGTGCGGATGTCGGTCTGGCCGGGCATCACCTCGGAATGGCCGGGCTGCAACAGCACGTCGTCAAAGGTCAGCGCCAACGTGCCGGTGGACGTCTCGATGATTTTTGCCATGGCCAGTCCTTTTGAATGCGGAAAAGGCGCTGGGCCGAAATGGCCAGCGCCGACTCTCATCTTCCCTTTCAGGATTGGCGCTGGCTGGTAACACGTCCTGCTGCGGTTGAAAAGCCGATCGTTGCGAGACGCTTCAGGTTCTATTCCGCACCCAGGAGAGCATCCAGCAAAGCATGACGCGGCGATGCAAAAGGATTGACGACGGTTACACCGCCCCAGGTGAAGCCGTCCTGCAGGTCTTCCGACAGGAGCAGCCGGCAACCTGTGTGCGAAGCAGCGGAGAGAGTGACAGCATCCCAGATGCCGAAGCGATGGTCCGCTGCAAGATCGACAGCCGTCATCATCACGTCCGGCGTCGTTCCAGCAACCGGGAAGGCGTCGCTCCAGCCAAGCAACGCATCCCGAGCTTCCTGAGGCGACCTTCCGGCTTTGCGGACGAGAACATTGAACAGTTCGCCCAGCACCTGGACCGGAATAATGGCGGCCTCTGGTGGAAGGTTGTGCAGCAGTTCGAGAACGACGTCGCGTTTCTCCATATTATTGACGCCCTCCGCACAGGCAAGGACGTTGGTGTCGATCGCGACCTTCACCGATCGTCCTCATAAAGCTCGTCGCGGGTCCAGCGTCCGGCATCGACGATCGGCTGCCGTTCGAGCCGCGACAGCAATGCCGCGCGCGAGCGGGAGGCTACGCCCTCGTGCTTGTCCGCAGGCACGATCCGCGCCACCGGCCGCCCATGGCTGGTCACGACGTAGCTGTGGCCCTCCCGTACCTCACGCAGGATATGGGAGAATCTGCGATTGGCATCGGCTGCCGAAACGGCTTCGTCCATGATTGCACCTGCCTGTAGTTATTTTCACTACAATAGTGATGCGTCCGAATTTAGCAAGCCATTTGCCGGGTCGTGACGGCCACCAATGGTTGCGGTCGCACAAAAGTGACAGCAATTTAATGCGACATCCGGGCCTGTGCGTGATAACCGCCCGGGCGTGCCGGCTTGCCCCCAGCCGGGCCCCAGAATCGCGAAGACAACTCAGGGCGCTCCCTTGAACCGCATCATCCCGCTCATCCTGGCGGTCGCACTTTTCATGGAGAACATGGATTCGACCGTGATTGCGACCTCGCTGCCGGCGATCGCCATCGATATCCACACCAGCCCGATCGCGCTGAAGCTGGCGCTGACGGCCTATCTGGTGTCGCTGGCGATCTTCATTCCGATCAGCGGCTGGATGGCGGACCGGTTCGGCGCCAAGAACGTGTTTCGCGCCGCGATCGCCGTCTTCATCGCCGGCTCGGTTGCCTGCGCCTTTGCCTATTCGCTGCCGGCCTTCGTGGTGTCGCGCTTCCTGCAAGGCATTGGCGGCGCCATGATGACGCCGGTCGGGCGCCTGGTGCTGGTGCGCGCCACGCCGAAGAACGAGCTTGTCGCGGCGATGTCGTGGCTGACGGTGCCGGCACTGGTCGGGCCGCTGGTCGGACCGCCGATCGGCGGTTTCATCACCACCTATTTCACCTGGCACTGGATTTTTCTCATCAACGTCCCGATCGGACTCGTCGGGATCTGGCTCGCGACACGCTATCTGCCGGAAACAGGGCCGACCGAAACACCGCCGCTCGACTTCCCCGGCTTCGTGCTGAGTGGGCTAGCGGCTTCCGGAATCGTCTTCGGCCTCTCCGTCGTCAGCCTGCCCGCTCTGCCGCCGATCGCCGGCTTCATCACGGTTGCCGTCGGCCTGGTTTCGGGCGTGCTTTACCTCCTGCATGCGCGGCGCGCCAAAAACCCGCTGCTGGCGCTGGAGCTGTTCCGCAACCAGGTGTTCTGTTCCTCCGTGCTCGGCGGCTCGCTGTTCCGCATCGGCATCGGCGCTGTGCCGTTCCTCCTGCCGCTGATGTTCCAGATCGGCTTCGGCCTGACGCCGTTCCAGTCCGGCATGATCACCTTCGTCTCGGCGATCGGTGCCATCGGCATGAAGTTCGTCACGGCGTTGCTCTTCAGGCTCGCCGGGTTCCGCCGGGTGCTGATTTGCGGTTCGCTGATCGCCGCCGGCTCGATCGCCATCTATGGCCTCTTCACCCCCGAAACACCCTATGCGCTGATGCTCGCGATCCTGCTGGTCGGCGGCTTCATCCGTTCGATGTTCTTCACCGGCGTCAACGCACTCTCCTATGCCGAGATTTCCGCCGCCGACACCAGCAAGGCGACGCCGATCACCGCTGTCTTCCAGCAGCTTTCGATCGCGCTCGGCGTGGCGCTGGCCGGCGGAATACTGGAGGTGTCGACCTCGATCCATGGCGGGCCGCTGACGCTGAGCGACTTCCACATCGCCTTCTTCATCGTCGCGGCCGTCTCGGCGATCGCCTCGCTGACCTTCATGCGGCTGGCGCCCGATGCCGGCAACGCCGTTTCCGGACATGGCAGGCTGACGACGCCGAAGGCGCTGGAGACGGTGGGGACGGCGGGGAAGTAGGCGCCCTTCCCTTCTTCCCCTTGTGGGAAAAGGTGGATCGGCGCGCAGCGCGTTGGAGTTCCCTGGAGCACCCCTCATCCGACCGAGCTTCGCTCGGCCACCTTCTCCCACAAGAAGGGGAGAAGGAAAGGTGCTACCCCTTAAAATCCTTCGCCAGCAGGTAAAGCTCCACCGATTCATCCCGCGAAGCTGGCGGCTTGACGTGGTGGACCGAGCGGAAGTTCTGCTTCAGCCGAGACAAGAGCTCGTTCTCGGCGCCGCCCTGAAAAGTCTTGGCGAGGAAATGCCCGCCGGGCTTCAAGACCTGCAGCGCGAAATCGGCGGCGACCTCGCATAGGTGCATGGTGCGCAGATGGTCGGTGCGACGGTGGCCAGTGGTGGGAGCCGCCATGTCCGACAGCACGACATCGGGCTGGCCGCCGAGCGCTTCGGACAGCTTCTGCGGCGCCTCCGGGTCGAGGAAATCCATCAGCAGCACAGGCGCGCCCGGCACCGCGTCCATCTCGAGATAATCGATGCCGACGACATGCGGGTTCTCGGCCGTCGACCTGGTGCGCGCCGCCGCCACCTGGCACCAGCCGCCGGGAGCGGCACCCAAATCGATCACCTTCATGCCGGGCCTGAGCAGATGGTGCTTGTCGTCGATCTCGATCAGCTTGTAAGCGGCGCGCGAGCGGTAGCCGTCGGCCTTGGAGCGCTGCACGTAGGGATCGTTCATATGGCGCTCGAGCCAGCGGCGCGAGGATTCCTTCAGGCCGCTCTTCTTCTTGATCCTGGTCTTGAGCACGCGCATGCCGGCCGAGCCAGGCTTTTCAGGCTTCTTGCTCATGGCCGTTCTCTCTTGAGCACGATCTCTTCCAAAACCGGCTTCCACTTTTTGGGATCATGCTCTGCGCCAGGCGCCGTCATCGGCCATCAGCTCGCTCAAAATCCCCTCGCGCAAGCCGCGGTCGGCGACGCGGAGCCGCTCAGATGGCCACACGCCGCGGATCGCTTCCAGGATAGCACAGCCGGCAAGCACCAGGTCGGCGCGATCGGCGCCGATGCAGGGATTGGCGACGCGCTGCTGGAAATCCCAGCCGATCAGTTTTTCCACCATCCGGTCGACGCTCTGACGGTCCATCCACAGCCCGTCGACGCGGCGGCGGTCGTAGCGCTCGAGATCGAGATGGACGCCGGCCAGCGTCGTCACCGTGCCGGAGGTGCCGAGCAGGTGGAACTGGGGGCTGGCCAGCACATGCGCGAGCCGGTCGCGCCCGTCGAACGCCTTGAGCCGCACCGCAACGTCGTCGACCATGGCGGTGAAGGTTTCGCGCGTCACCGTGCGGCCGCCGAAGCGCTCGGCGAGCGAGACGACACCCACGGGAAGCGAGGTCCAGGAGACGATGTGGTTGGCGAGCCGCGGCGAGCGCTGGCCGCGCGTGAGATCGATCAGCGCGATCTCGGACGAGCCACCGCCGATGTCGAACAGCACCACGCCGCGCGTATCGCGCTCGACCAGCGAGCCGCAGCCGGAGACGGCCAGGCGGGCCTCGGTCTGGCGGTCGATGATCTCCAGTTTCAGCCCTGCCTCACGCTGGACGCGTTCGAGGAACTCGACGCCGTTTTCGGCGGAGCGGCAGGCCTCGGTGGCGATCAGCCTTGCCTTCCTGATCTTGCGGTTGCGCAGCTTCTCGCCGCAGATCTTGAGCGCCTCGACGGCGCGATCCATGGCGGCCTGGCCGAGCCGCCCGCTGGCGGAGAGCCCCTCACCCAGCCTGACGATGCGGGAAAAGGCATCGATGACGCGGAATTGGCCGTGCCGGCCAGGCACGGCGACGAGCAGCCGGCAATTGTTGGTGCCGAGATCGAGCGCGGCGAACACGGGCAGCTCCTGCTGCGGACGCCGCGGCACGCTCGAAACCGGCGGCTGCGGCATCGCCGCCGCGGGCTGAGGTGGATGGCTGGCGGCAGGTACCGATAGCGGTATGGCGCCGTTCTCGTCACGCGCGAACACCTTGCGGCCGCGCCTGCGCTTGCGGCGCTTGCGCGTCTTGCCTTTCTGGTTCTCGCCTTGATTGTCGGCATGTCTCGCATGCGCGCCCGCACGGCGGCTGAACCGCCCCGCGGACGGGCCCGCCGATTCCGTCGGCGATGCCCCGGACATGCCCACTGCCGACGCGCCCGCGCCGGTATCGTGGTCTTCCACGTCAATTCCTTTCGGCGCCGCGCGAACCGGGAAGGACGCAGCAGGCACCTAGATTTGTTCAAGTTGAGGACAGACTAGCAGCGCGATCCGCAATCACCAAGAGTACGTGGCCCGATTTTTGGCGGCGTCACGCTGGGGTAATCTCTTGCCGGTTGAATAGCCGGCTTCAATCAGGCATGTCTCAAACGAGGGTTTGAAAGGGTCTGGGCAACATCAAATCAATGAGCTTAATCGCATGACGACGACGCCATGAACTGGAGGCGCTATTTCTGGCCGGTCATCGGCATAGCGGCCGTGGTGTTCTCGCTCTGGCTGCTCATCCACGAACTGCGCGGCATTTCACTCGACGACGTCTGGGCCGGTATCGTCGCCATCCCCGCGCGCGCCTGGGTGCTGGCGGCGCTGAGTTCGGTCGTCGCCTATGCCTCGCTCGCCGGCTACGACCACATCGCGCTGCTCCATATCGGCAAGAAGGTATCATGGCTGTTCGTCACCCTTTGCTCCTTCACCACCTATGCCCTGTCGCACAATATCGGGGGCTCGGTGCTATCGGGCGCAGTGATCCGCTACCGCGCCTACGGCACCAGGGGGCTGACCGGTCAGGATGTCGGCATTCTGGTGGCGATCTGCTGGATCACCTTCGTGCTCTCCAGCCTGCTTGTCGGGGGCCTGGTGCTGGTGCTGGAGCCGCAGATCGTCGATCGTTTCTCCACGACCCCGCACCACGAACTGGCGACGGCCGCCGGCCTCGCCATGCTGATCCTGGTCGCGGTCTATGTGTTCTGCAGCTGGCTGCATCTGAAGCCACTCAAGATCGGCAGCTTCCAGCTGCATTACCCGGCGCTGCCGATCGTGGCGCGGCAATTGCTGATCGGCCCGGTCGAACTGTTGGCGGCGGCCGCCATCATCTATTTTGCCCTGCCGGCGGCCGGCAACCCCGGTTATTTCGTCGTGCTCGGCGTGTTCATGGTGTCCTTCTCGGTGGGATTGCTCTCGCATGCGCCGGGCGCCCTCGGCGTTTTCGAGATCGTCTTCCTGGCGGGACTGTCGCATATGGACCCGGTTGGAGTGCTGGCCGCCCTTCTGGTCTTCCGCTTGTTCTATCTCATCATACCGCTGCTCATCGGGCTCGGCGTGGTGGTGTTCTTCGAGCATTCGCAATACAGCCGCGGCGTCCGCTGAGCCCCTTTCCCCCTCGCGCCGAGCCGGAGTGATCAAAAGCTGCGATTGAAACGCCGCGCGGGGTTGACTATTTTCCGGCGGCGGCTACAAGGCAGCGCTCGCGGCGCATAGCTGCCCGCTTCGCGCGACACCGACCGCGCCTGCTGGGGAATAGGTTAACGGTAGACCCACGGACTCTGACTCCGTTAGTCCTGGTTCGAATCCAGGTTCCCCAGCCAATTGATTTTAAAGCGATTTTTCCGTTTCATTGTTGGAACATTTCGCGTCAGTCGGCCGCGCGGTCGGGAATTTTGGTTCCCGTTTCGAGCTTGCGGATGGCGCTTTCCCCGAGCGCAGGGTCGCGGTTGAGGTAGTTTGAATCGAGAATTGCATGCACGTCGCGCAGACTGTGCCCGGTTATTGTTGCGATCTCGGGCACAGAAGCCTGGACGAGTGCCAGCCGCGTTACTGCAGTTCCACGGAGGTCGTTGAACGTGACACCGGTCACGCCAGCGGAAGCGCAGGCCTTGCGCCATGAAGAGCGAAAACCGTCAGCCGTCCAGGGCACGCCGTCGCTGTTGAGCAATATCTGCCCCACCTTGCCGCGCGTCGCCTCGAGCATTGCCTTCAGTGGTGCACCAACCGGTATCACGACGCGCCGTCCCGTCTTGGATTGCTGAAGGCGGATTACCTTGCCGTCATATTGCTGCCAGGTCAGGCGCAACAGGTCACCCTGACGCTGGCCCGTCCACAAGGCGAGCATGAGCGCCAGGTGAAGGTGCGTAGGCGCACTGGCATAGAATGCAGCCTCGTCAGCAGCACTCCACGTATTCGCCGAACGAGAACCGCGATATAGGCGACCGCCCTTCTCACATGGATTGGCCGATACAAGGCCGCGACCCTGCGCCCAGGAGAGAACTCGGGCCAGCACCTGCCAGCCATAATCAGCCTGCCGGCGAGACCTCTTCGCGCGCTCGTCGCGCCATTCCATAAGGAGGCCGCGCGTGCGGCGGTCGCTCATGCCCGACAACGGAAAGTCGCCGAACTTCTTTTCGATGATCTTGATCAATTTGACGTAGTCGGCCCGGGTGCGAGGCGCTAGGTCGTCCCAGTCCGAACTGAGTTGAAAGGCATTCAGGACGGAAAGCAGCGCCCCCTGGCGAGGGTATATCTTGCGAGCGATTGCAGCATTGTATGCTGCCATGAACTCCGCGTCTCCCGGTTTGCCCGGCAGCCGAGGTCCACCTTTCCACGCCCAGTAGTAAGTAACAACGCTGCCATTAGCGAGCGTCTTGGTGCGGCTGTTCAGTCCCTTAAGACGAACGCGCATGGTTCTTCATCCACTTGTCGACGGCATTTTCCGGCTCGCCCGCCTTTTCGGCGGCGATGACGACGATCCTGCCGGTAACCGGATCGATTTCGACCCTGCCTGGCTCCATGTTTCCTTTGCGCGCACCTTTGATGGCGCGTGCAACATCAGCGATTTTGAAGGAGACGGGAGTACCGGCCATAATCCGCTTATCCTTCCACCGGCGCGGCGATGCCGAGCTTGTCAAGCACATGGTCAACAATAGCGCGAACGTTCAAGAACGTAGCCACGCACTTGTTGTTCTTCATAGTATCGCTAAGCGTGGCCTGACCGGAGCCTGCATGAAAGTAAGTTATGCGCGTAGGCCCAGCATCCCTTGCGGCGACGACAGTACCCTCCCCTTCCATCAACAATATCTTCGTGTCAGGCGGGGTCTCCTCGCTAAAGCTGAACCCGACGATCTCGTCGCCACGATCGTCCTCATCGAGCATTCTACCGAGATAAAGCTCGAGACCGAACAGCAGATCCTTGCCTTGAACGAACGCTACTGCGTCGTCGGCCCCTAAACCGTGGCGCGTCAGAATGACCACCAGCCGCACCACGCAGACGTCAAGGATCGAAAAATGATTGACGGTCCTGCCGCCCCACAACTCAGGGAACAAACCGTTGCGGCGGCGCCATGCCCGAAACGTCACGTCCTTGCACCCTGCTGCTTCGCAGACTTTGGCAGCGGGGAAGACTCGGTCTGTGGCGTATATCATGCTACGACTGTAGCACGACCCCCGCGACGCTACAAGCGTAGCAACTTTCGGATCCCTGTGAGAAACGCCGCGCCTGAGCAATGGCTTTTGGAGCCGCCGACGCGGGCGACAGACATTTATGCCTTGGGCTGCATTTTGCACACGCTTCTGAACGGGGAACCATCTTTTCGCGGCGATAATGACAAGCTGCGCCATGCGCACCTTCATGCAGCGCCGCCGGACTTGAACGGGATGCCACTTCGCTTGAACGGGCTGGTCAATACCATGCTCAGGAAAAGCCCAGGGTCTCGCCCCACGTTGGAAAGGTGCGCTACCGTGATAACTGAAGTTGCTGACAAGCCTCAGCGCGCGAGCAACCTTGCATTGGCTGCCGTCGGGAATCTCGTGTCCCAAGCGGAGGCTGCGGAGGAAGCGAAGAAACGCGCCGAAGAGGTCACCCGTCTCGCCCGACAGGCGCAAGCAATGGAAGCCATGGCTGACCTCAAGAAGATGATAGGTCGGCTGTTCAGCGAAATTGAAGCCTCGTCGGAATCCGTAAAGCGGGAAAAGCTTGCCGTCTAGCTTGGCCCCGCGCACCTGTCCTATGCGGAGCCTGAGCCTATCAATCTCAGCCAACTCTCCGGGGCTCCACCCCCGAACAAACAATGGGACATCATCGCATTTTCGATGCTCAAGTTGCGATCTCAGATAGAGCGATACCGCCAGGAAGAGTCTCCGACTTATACGTTCTCGGCAACCCTGATGTTCTCAACTGCACCCAACGGCTCGACATTCCGTTGGAGGGAAGTGTCATTCTGGGGGATGAACTCCCCCAGCTACGAAACACCGTTCGCCGTGAGTCCCAGAGACCGGGATTTCGATCTTGCGATGGGGCGGGGGTTGCACGTTGTGAGTATCGCCCATGGCTCACTCACGATTGACGCGGAAGACGAAGACGATTTTCAGGACAGATGGCTGACAATATTCGCGAAGTCGGCGGATAAGAAGTTCCGCCATCCTGGCCAGATGCCACCCCCGTCAAGTTTTTTCAAATAGGTCGCGGCACGCCGACAACTGCTTCGGCCACTACGGCCAGAAGGACAAGGCGTGGACTTGCCGACTAATTGTGGGTCGTGTCTTGACAATCTGCTAACGGGATCGCACGCCTAACCGCTTTCGATCATTCACAAGTCTGGAAATAGAGTTCGGGGCCCCATCTTAGGTCCACGACGTGGCCGCTTTGGAATGACAGCGCCGATGTTAGGAAAGGGCGTGATATGACGCAGTTGTATCTAGACGATCTCAAGCGCGGTCAAACCTTCGTCAGCGGTTCGCATGCGCTTGACGAGGAGCAGATCAAGGCTTTCGCGAGGGCGTTCGATCCCCAGATCTTCCATCTCGACGCGCGGGCGGCGGAAGGGACGCTGTTCGGCGGACTCGCGGCCAGCGGCTGGCATACCGCCGCGATCACCATGCGGTTGAACGTGGAGTCAGGCCTGCCGCTCGCCAACGGCATCATTGGCGCCGGTGGCGAGATCATCTGGCCGAACCCGACGCGCCCAAGTGACATTCTCCACGTCGAAAGCGAAGTGATGGATGTCGCTCCATCGCGCTCGCGCCCAGAGCGCGGCATCGTCACCATCGTCAGCAAAACGCTCAACCAGCGTGGCGATGTTCTCCAGATCCTGACCGCCAAGCTGGTCGTTTATCGTCGGCCGGTGGCATGAACTGCCAGCCATTGCAACCAAAGGGAGTGACATGGCGGCATCCAGGATGCCGAACGCCGATGTGAAATTTGAGGCGACGCGGCATTGCCGATGACGCGACCACATTGCCGCAAGGATCTAAGGAGCCGCGGTCGCCGCGTCCTCGATGACTTTTGCCACAGCATCGGGATGCGAGATCATGACGACGTGCGACGCGCCCCTCACGACCACGACGCCCTTAGCGTGCGCCCGCTCGGCCATAAAGGCCTGAGCCTGCGGCGGGATGGCAGTATCGCCGTCACCGTAAATGAACCACGACGGAATGGTCTTCCAGGCGGAGGTGGTCGCCGGTTCGCCGAAAGCGACGTCGGTGATCGGTCGCTGCGTTGCCGCTGCCAGTCTCGCCGCATCCTCGGGCAGATCCAGCGCGAACGCTTCGTGGAACTTGTCCTGCCGGACATAGAGGTCGTTGCCGCCAGCGAGGAGAGGCACAGGCTGCGCCAGGGTATCGGGTCCAAGCAAGGCTCCTGGAAACTTGGTGTCGAGCGCGCCGGCGCTTTCGCCTGCTTCCGGTGCAAAACCGGCGACATAGACCAGCGCCTTGACATTCGCCTCCCCGTCGGCGGCCTGGCTGATCACCATGCCGCCATAAGAATGGCCGACCAGCACGATTGGCGTCTTGATTGTATTGAGAAGGGAGCGGACATAATCGCCATCTGCCTTTACGCTGCGCAGAGGATTGGCGACAGCGACCACCGGGTAGCCATTTTTTTCAAGAATTGGTACGACGCCGTTCCAGCTCGATGCGTCGGCGAAGGCGCCATGCACAAGGACGATGGTCGGCTTGTCCGATTGCGCCGACGCCATTGTTGCGAACGCCATACCAGCCAGGGCCAATCCAGCAATGAGCGTTTTCATGTCGGGCTCCTTTGTTGCTTCATGAGAAATGGTCAACGTCGATGACGGCCTGGGCGAACGCCAGCGGTGCTTCCTGCGGAAGATTGTGTCCGATGCCGCCGGGGATGGTGCGATGCTCGCATCGGCCGGTGAATTTCTTCGCGTAGGCGGAAGGCTCCGGATGCGGAGCACCGTTCGCATCACCTTCGAGCGTAATGGCAGGCACGTCGATCGTAGGCGCCTGAGCGAGCCGCTTCTCCAGATCGTCGTATTTCGCTTCCCCCTCAGCCAAACCGAGTCGCCAGCGGTAATTGTGGATTACGATGTCAACGTGGTCGGGATTCTCAAAGGCTGCAGCGCTCCGTTCGAAGGTGGCATCGTCGAAGCGCCACTTCGGCGAGGCGATCTGCCAGATCAGCTTGGAAAAGTCGCGCCGGTATTTGTCATAGCCGGCGCGGCCGCGCTCGGTCGCAAAATAGTACTGGTACCACCACTGCAACTCGGCGGCCGGCGGCAGCGGCATCCGGTTGGCCGCCTGGCTGCCGATCAGATAGCCGCTCACCGAGACCAGCGCCTTGCAACGCTCCGGCCAAAGCGCGGCGACGACGTTGGCGGTGCGCGCACCCCAATCGAATCCGGCGATGATCGCCGCCCGAATCTTCAGTGCGTCCATCAGATTGACGGCGTCGACGGCAAGTGCCGCCTGCTGCCCGTTGCGAGGCGCATTGCCGGACAGAAGTCGCGTTGTGCCGTACCCGCGCAAATACGGTACAATGACGCGATAGCCCGCGGACACAAGCCGCGGCGCGACCTCGGCAAACGCGTGGATGTCATAGGGCCATCCATGAAGGAGGAGGACCGGCGGACCCTCGGCAGGGCCAAACTCCGCGTAGCCGATATTCAAGTCGCCGGCGTCGACCTGTTTGACCTTGAGCGAATTGCTCGCCTGCGAACCGCTCGCAGCATTTGCTGCAGAGGTCCCGCTTGATCCTGATCGCGCCCCGCTCGCCGCAAGAAGCTCGGTGGCAGCGACAGCCATGGCTGCAACACGCAAAAGGTGGCGACGTTGATGGCTGATCACTTCCAGCATGGTTGGTCACTCGTCTGATTGATGGCCCGCGCGCCGGGGCGCGGGATCGTATTGTCCGTTACGCCAACCATCTGAGTGCCGCCGAGGCGGTGCTCAGAATGGAGACGATTTTCCCGTCGCAATCCTCAGGACGCGCGCAGCGTCTTGAACGACGCACGCATCTCTTCGACGAAGATTTCGGGCTGCTCCCAGGCGGCGAAATGGCAGCCAACGGGGAAGCGGCCGTAATGGAGAAGCTTTGGATAGGCTGTCTTGGCCCAGCTCTCCGGCGCCTGGTAGATCTCGTTGGCGAAAGCGCTCACCGCGACCGGGATCCTAATGCCACGCGCGTCGAAGAAACCGCCTTTCGCGACCCGCGCATTGTCCCAGTAGAGCCGTCCCGACGAGATCGCCGTGTTCGTCAGCCAGTAGAAGGTGACGTTGTCGAGAAAGTCGTCCGGCGTGATGCCCTCGGGCTTCCCGGTAAAGGAGCGGGCGATCAGGGCGTGACTGTCGGCGTCGTGGTCCAGCATCCAGGCGGCGAGGCCGACGGGCGAGTCGACAATGCCGTAGAGCGTCTGCGGACGTTGGTTCATCTCGATGGCATAGCCGAGCCCATGCTGGTTGAAATAGATGAGTTGGTCGAAAGCGCGCTTCTCGTCAGGACCGAGCCCTGCCGGCGGCGTGCCGGCCCCAAGCGCCTTCGAGATTTCGCGTGGAAGCGTCGCCGCCATGTTGGTGTGGATGCCAAGCAGTCCCGGCGGCTCCTGTAGCGCCATGTTCTCGGTAACCGCATTGCCCCAGTCGCCGCCCTGCGCCACATATTTGTTGTAGCCGAGGCGTTCCATAAGGGTTGCCCACCCCTTGGCGATGCGGACCGGCTCCCATCCTGGCGCTGTTGGCTTGCCGGAGAATCCGTAGCCGGGCAATGACGGAATCACGAGATCGAATGCATCCGCCTCGGTGCCGCCATGCGCGGTCGGGTCGGTGAGCGGTTCGATGATCTTCAACTGCTCGATAACCGAGCCCGGCCAGCCATGGGTCACGATCATCGGCAGCGCGTTTTTGTGCTTCGACTTCACGTGAATGAAGTGGATGTCGAGCCCATCGATCTCGGTGATGAAGTGCGGATACGCCATCATCCTGGCCTCGACCTTGCGCCAATCGTGATTGGCCCAGTGCGCCTGGATCTGGCGCGCGATGTCGAGCTGCACGCCCTGCGACTGGTCCGGCACCGTCTCCCTGTCTGGCCAGCGCGTCGCCGCGACACGCCGCTTCAGATCGGCGAGATCGTCATCGGAAGCCCTGAACTGGAAGGGATGGATTGAGGCGGCCTCTGCAGCCGCTTTGGATTTTGACGAAAGCATGCTGATGGCTCCTATGGCAGCCGCGGTGATCAAGACTTCCCGCCGTGTTGGTGATAGCAAGCGCGCAGACATGGGACCCTCCTGTGCCAACCATCCAGGATTGCCGCCGAGATCGACGGCTGCTTCGCTGTGACACGGCCAAAGTGCTCTGCTGCTGTCGTCGAAGCGAGTTAAGAGGCGCTAAGAGATGCGAATCTTTGCCAGCTGCCACATTTGGAATTCTTACAGCCGAGATATCGCCCAGTCGGATGATTGACGGGCATTCGGCTTGACGTAGGCGCGGGAGAGATCACCAGGATGGCATGTGGGATGGTGGACCGGCTGGGGCGCTTGCTGTGCGGTCGCGCCCCGTAGCTCTGTTACATTCTTCGCCGTGAGCTCCGATGCAGCACTGCCAAACCCACTTGTCACGCGGCATACACGACGCCGGTGGGATCGTGTTGGTGCTGGGGGACGCAGGCGGCGAGCCGCTCACCACACGCGCGCGTTGCGACGGCCAGGTATGAGCGTGACAACGTCGAAGAGCTGACGGAAAGGTGCGTCGCTATCCGCAGTTAGGCGATCGCGCTCAACAGCTGTTCAGCAGCTTTCAGATCGGCCGTATCAAAACCTTCGGTAAACTGCTCAAAGATCGGCAGCAACAGAGCGCGCGCCTTTTTCAATTGTCCGCGAGAGAGGGCGAGCTTCGCCAGTTCCGTCGTTGTCCGCAATTCCCAAGACAATGCACCCTGACGACGACTCCATTCCAGCGACTGTTCGAAGCAGGATTCGGCCCCCTCGTTCGAGTCCCGGGGCATCGATAAAAGGATCACACCTTTCGTTCGCAACGCCTCCGGCATGAACAAAAAGTCGCCGTTCGATTCGATCAGTTCGATTGTCTCGTTAATCGTTCTGAGGCCTTCATCGAGGCGGTGCGACACGGAAAATCCCTTCGCAAGCGAAAGGCTAAGCTCGGTGGTGACCAGCTCGTAAGGGAGCGCGTGCAGCTTTTGACGAGAGCTCTGCAAGGCTTCTATGCCCGCATTCGCGTCCCCCCGACGAATGGCCAATTCGCCTCGGAAGCCTTTTCCAACCAAGACATAAGGTGCCATGGAATGGGCTTCGGATAGAGCAATAAGCTCGTCTAAATCTGCTTCGGCGCTCTGCAGATCGCCTGCCCAAAGGAACACCGTCGCCGCCCACACCAAGGCGATTGCCAGCGATAATGAGTGGTCTATATTGCGGGCCTCTTCCACCGCCTCGCGCGCGCATTCAGTCGCCAGAGCGGCATAACCCTGCAGCCAAAGATTTCTGGCGAGAACGGCGGTGGCCAGGATTCTGCCTTCAACGCCAAGGTAGACCGTCGTGGTTTGCTCGGGAAGATAGTCGCCCGCCAGGGTCGCCTCGAGTTCGTTGCGGGCGTCGACAAGTCTGCCGTCGAGATGAAGCGCGAGCCCTAAATTAGAATGGGCTAATGCCATCGCGACGGGGTCGCTGACAGTCGCCGCGGCCGCAGAACAACGCGTCGCGTAGTCGAGAGCACGAGTGAAGTTCCCTCTGCGTCTGTGAAACAGATGAAGTGGGGCCAACAGGCGTATTTGATCAAGCGTATCGCCATTGTTTTCAGCGATCGCCAAGCCTCTCTCCAAGGCTTCGCGCGCAGCATCGCGCCCGCCGCGCATGAACATCAGTGAGACCCCAAGGGCCGCCTGAAGTCTCATCTCCTGCTGTCCGCCACGGGCCGAAGGAGCGAGACAAGCGATAGCGCGTTCTGACCAGCGATGGCATTCGGGAAGCAGTGACATTGACAAGAAGACGGGCGCGACGGCAGTGGCCAATCCGACACCGATGGCCAAGTCGCCGCCTTTTCCGAAGGACCATTCTAATGCCGCACGGGCGTTGTTCAGCGCGGCAAAGTGAGGCGGGCGTTCGGCTCCAGCCGCCAGCGTCGGCCATTCGATCCCGGTCTGTTCGAGCCATCGGCGGTAGTAAGTCGCGTGTCGTACCGACAAGGCGGTTGCCTCGGCGTCGTCAATGTCGATGTCGAGCGCGTATGCGCGGGTGGTATCCAACAGCCGGTAGCGCACCATCGCGCCGAGAGGATGGGTCGCCACCATCGACTTTGCGACGAGGCTATCAATCGCTTCGAAAACAGCCGGGCGGTCCAGGGTTGTGCTTGTCACAACCTCCAGCGCCGCATCGAGGGTGAAATATCCCATGAATATCGCGAGGCGGCGAAGGACCAAGCGTTCGGGTTCGGAGAGAAGCCCGTAGCTCCAGTCGAGAGCGGCGTGCAGGGTCTTGTGACGCGGTGCAGCGTTACGCGACCCCTGCCATAGCAACGTCAGGCGTTCGTCGAGCAATGCAGCGGTCTGCTTCAGGCCGTAAGACTCAACGCGTCTGGCCGCAAGCTCGATCGCAAGCGCCACGCCGTCCAACTTTCGGCAGATATCAGCGACTATTGGCGCTTCGAGATCACTCACAATCAGAGGCGCGCCGCTTGCGACAGCCCGTTCCATGAACAGTTGCGTTGCCGGAAATTTCCGCACGGTTGCGGCAGTTAGCCCCCGCCTATCGGGGGGGCATGCAAGGGCATCCAGCCGATAGACGTGCTCGCCTTCAACTCGAAGCGCCTCTCGGCTTGTCGCGATGATATGCACTTGGAGTCCGGCTTCCACGATGCTTACCGCCAGCGTGGCAACTGCTTCTATGAGGTGCTCGCATGTATCGAGAACCAGAAGGATGCGCTTGTCACGCAGGTAGGCCACCAAACTCGGTATCGCGTCGTCGGAATGAACCGACAACCCTAATATTGAGGCCACAGCTGTTGGCACAAGTTTAGGATCCGTAACGACTCCAAGATCGACGAAGAGAACGGAACCAGCGAAAGCGGACATCAAATGGTGTGCGACGGCCACCGCGACAGTCGTCTTGCCGACGCCACCAGGTCCTACGACGGTGACGAGGCGCGAGGCGGTGAGGCTAAACGATAACTTGAGCACATCCTCATCGCGTCCGAGCATTCGGCTCAAGCGGGTGGGGATATTGGCGTGCGGAAAGTTAGAGGCGGCGATCTTCTCGTCATTGCGTCGACTACCGGCTTGCGAAACCGCGGCGACAAAGCAGTAGCCCCTCCCCGGCAGGGTCGCAATGAATCGCGCACCATCCTTTCCGTCTCCCAGCGCTTTTCGGAGACTGGCTATATGAAAGCGCACACTACCTTCTTCAACGGTAACTCCGGGCCATACCCGCGACATCAGCTCTTCTTTGCTGCAGACTTCGTTCGGCGCCGAAGTCAGGGCGACCAAGATATCGAGAGCGCGCGCGCCCAACTTGACGGGAACGCCTTCTCTGGTGAGCAGCCTCTCACCTGCAAATAGGGTAAAGGCACCAAACGAAATACCGACTTTGGTGTGGTCCTCCACAGCCGCCATGCCTTCCTCTGAACTGTCTCGCCGACAACAATTTTAGCCGAAATCTTGCCCTGCGTCCCTCCCACAAGAGTGCACGCAAGTCGAGGGTTTCGCTCTCGGCTACCGAGCTACCCAATTGTCCGGGAATATCGAGCTGCTGACAGCTTCTAACACCTCCTCACAAGCCATAACGGGCGGCCCCCGCACGGCAGGCGTAGCTCTAGGCGGAAAGAGTTTGGTGGACCAAAATACCACCATGAACGCGACGAGCCGCTAACAAGGCGTCCGCAAGACGGAGCCAAAGGAGAGCGCAAGATGGTGAACGCTACGGCAACTATGGGCGTACCGGAAGTATCGGCGGACGGGCACGAGCCGTAGCCTCCCCGCGTGAGGCTGTGGCTTCTCCAGGTGATCGATTTCGCTGCGACTTGACTGGCATGCGCAGTGTGGCCCTCAGCGCCATCGCGCTCGTGAAACGAGAATTCCAGGATTGCAAGATGCGCACCACGGGAAAGCTGCTATATACGGCCAAGACCCGGACCTCTCAGGGACGAGAGAATGGCATCGCACGCAGCTCCGATGGGCAACTCGACATAAGGCTTGCGGCCCCCGGATCGGCTCGCATCGGCACCAATCCGGAGCAATTATTTGCGGTGGCTTGGTCGGCCTGCTTTCAAACAGCAATCGTGCAAGTGGCCCGCAAACAGAAAATTGCCTTGCCGGCCTTTTCCGCTATCGACGCTGAAGTAGACCTAAAACTGGAGAACGACAGTTACTTCATCAGTGCTCGGCTCAGCATTAGCTTGCCCGGCGTTGATCGAACGGTCGCCCAGGCTCTGGTGAACGAAGCGCATCAGATCTGCGCGTACTCGAAAGCAACACGCGGCAACATCGGCGTGACGATCAGCTTGATCTGACCGCGCGCAGTTGGGCCGACTCGACGCAGTCGTTGCCCGTTTGCCCAGCTGGCTCTTTTCCTCCAACTTTTGATCAGCACACAGTGCGCCTCGCAGGAACTAACAAAGCATCACATCCTATAACGGGCACTTCTCGCGGCGTCGGAGTAGATGCTGAGGCACAAAATGTGTCCCTAACGCAAGCGAGGTCACCATGAGCGCATCAGGATTGACTATGATCTTTGACCGCTTGCCCTCGTCCAGGCCGACAGCGCTCACGCAGTTTGATCCCAGGCCCCAACCTAGCGTGAGAAGCGAAATCGCATTCGGACCGTTTCGTCTGTTCCCGAGGCAGTTTCTTCTGTTGGAGGGCGACAAACCGGTGCCACTCGGAAGTCGCGCGCTGGGCATCCTGATCGCCTTGCTTGAACGCCCAGGCGAGCTAGTCAGCAAGCAGGAACTGATGGCCCGCGTTTGGCCCGATGTCTTTGTCGTGCCCACCAATCTCACCGTCCACATCTCCGCATTGCGCCGCATTTTACGCGACGGACGGGATGGAAATCGGTTCATCATCAACATCCCCGGGCGCGGCTACCAATTCGTTGCTTCAGTCCACGCGCCGCCTCAACGGAAAGCGTCGCTTAAAACGATGCGCCCGATTGTTCCGGCGCTCGAAGAGCGCCTTCAGATTCAAGCGCCTTCAGAGTGCGGGGCGTACGGCTTTCCCACTGCGGGGCCTTGAGAATCTGGAGACGGGCGGATGCACACGCACAGCGACCCGAGACGGAAATGGATTCGGCCGGACTACTGGGTGATTGGACCCAGTCGAAGCAGGTGCGCGGCCGAAGGCTTCCGATTCCCAATCCACTTCAACTTGAGAGGGCAAAGATGATGAGCACATCCCCGCATCTACCAACACATACACCACACCTGCCTTCTGGGAACGCCTGTGGCGGTCGAGTGGCATCCAGGCCGTCGGCCTCTTCATCATCGCGTACATCATATATGGCTATCAGCCACAGATCGGTGCGCCAGACGACGCACTGGTCGCCTTTTACGACGGCGGTCGCGCGCGGATCCTGATCGCTGCGGTTTTCTCCGGCTTCGCCGTCCTCAATCTCATGTGGTTTGCGGCGGCGCTCAGGGCAACTTTGGCTGATGCAGGACAGGACGGTTGGGGCGCGGCGGCGACCGCGTCCAGCGCCGTGTTCGCAGGGATGTTCCTCTTGCTCATCACCGTTAGCGCTGCCCTCGCACACTCAATCGCGGGCTCCGCAAATCAAACGCTCACATCGGGACTGAACGACTTCGCATGGGCCAGCGTCGCGTTGAGTTCGTTTCCTCGCGCGATGCTGGTCATGGCGGCGGCGTTCGGCCTCTGGCGTTCCAAACTGATCTCGAACGCGCTCTTCGCGGTGGGGATCGCGGCCGTCGTCCTTGTATTGCTGGGCGGCACCACTTGGTTAAGTGGCGGCTTCTGGGCACCGGACGGTGCCTATTCGCGATCCATTTCGCCCGTCGTTTGTATCGCGTGGCTTCTGGTCGTGAGTTGGGTCGTGTTGAAACGCAGTCCTGCGACACGGGCCGGATGGTGAAGCAGGCGCTGCCCCAGCAATGAACGAGCTTACGACGAACTTTGACTATGACGTCGTTGTGGTCGGCTCTGGATTTGGTGGAAGCGTTGCCGCGCTCCGCGCCGCGGAAAAGGGATACCGCATTGGCGTCATCGAGGCCGGTGGACGCTGGAAAGTGGAGCCGGCCCGAACGTCAATTGCTGCCTACATAATGCTCAAGCCGCCGTCGATCAGCATTTCCGAACCGACCATGAAGCGGCATTCGTCGGAGGCGAGGAACACCACCGCGTTGGCGATCTCGTCGGCAGTTCCGAAACGGCCAGCGGGCACCAGACCGACCACCGCCTTGGCGCGCGCTTTCGCCGCCGCCGGATCGAGGCCGAGTTTGTCGTTGAGCGGCGTGTCGATCGGGCCGGGGCTGATCACGTTGGCGCGGATGCCGCGCCCTATCAGTTCGCCCGAGAGCGTACGGGCAAGCGAAATCATCCCGGCCTTGGCCAGCGCATAGACGTGCGTTCCGCCCATTCCCAAATGCGCGTTGACCGAACCGCTGAGAATGATCGAGGACGGGTTCGACAGCAGCGGCACGAGCGCCTTGATGAGGAAATAAGGCCCTTTGAGATCGATATCGATGCTCCTGTCGAATGCATCTTCGGTCCAATCACCCACCGGTCGCAAATCGGCGATGCCGGCGTTGACGAAAACGGCGTCGAGCTTGCCGAACTTTGCTTCGACCTGTCGTGCGATCATGTCCTGCGCTGCGACATCTCCGGCGTCCGCCGCAATGACGACTGCATCGCCGCCGAGACTGGCGCGAGCCTCCTCAAGACGGCCGGCATTGGTGCCGGTGATGGCGACGCGCGCGCCTTCCTCAAGAAAGCGGCGGGCCGTCGCCAGACCGATGCCGCTGGTGCCGCCGGTAATCAGCGTGGCCTTACCTTTCAGCCTCGACATGACGAATTCCCTCTGTGTGCCTGATAGCCCAAACCGCGGTAGTTTCTTTGCACGGGTGCCTACACGGTACTCAATTGAAAGGCGCGCTACCATCCATACCTTGATGTGGTCGCCACGATCTCCTTGCCGCTGTCGGCTGAAGACGCGCCATCAGACATGAACGCTGGTTTTGCGAGCAGGGGATCGATCCTCTGCTCCAAATCCAGGCCGATAGCTGCCCGCAAGATCATAAACGAAAGTATCGGACACTCCGGCCCTTGGCACGATGGCCCACATCCCGCCACGCCTGCAATTGTGGTTCTCCGCATGAAGAAAATTCGAAGAGCGTGGCCTTTGGTTGCTCGATAGCGGCAATCGCCATCGAGGCAGCTTTTCGACAACGTAGGAGCCGCCATCATGGCCGATATTTCCGAACGGGAAACCGGCAATCCCGAGCACGCACTGACCCCCGAGGTGCCGGGCTCGGTCGAGGTCGACGTCTCCTCTCTAACGCCGGGAACGTCGCTGGTCGTGAACTGGAACGGTAAGCCCGTCGTCGTGCGCAACCGTACCGAAAAAGAGAGGAAGAACAGCGAGGCCCTCAAATTGACCGATCTCAAGGACCCGATCGCTCGCAATGCCAATCTGCCAGCCGACGCGCCGGCGACCGATGCCAACCGTACCACACCGGGCAAGGAAGCCTGGATTGTGATGGTCCAGGTTTGCACGCATCTGGGCTGCATTCCGTTCGCCCAGGAAGGCGACCTCGGCAGCTGGCTCTGTCCATGCCACGGGTCGCAATACGACACCGCCGGCCGCATCCGAAAGGGACCGGCACCTGAGAACATGGCGGTGCCGGTGTTCCAATTCATTTCCGACACCAAGATCAGTATCGGCTAGGGCAGAGGACATTCGGATGCGTGAGGGACACTCGACCTACAAGCCCAAGACCGGTATCGAACGCTGGTTCGACGCCCGCCTACCGCTGCCGCGGTTGGTGCATGACTCCTTCATCGTTTATCCCGTCCCGCGCAACCTGAACTACGCTTATACGTTCGGTGGCATTCTCACGATCATGCTGGTGGCGCAGATCCTGACCGGCGTCGTGCTGGCCATGCACTATGCGGCCGACACCACGCTGGCCTTCGATTCAGTCGAAAAGATCGTGCGCGACGTGAATTCGGGCTGGCTGCTGCGTTCCCTGCATTCGAATGGCGCCTCGTTCTTCTTCATCGCGGTTTACATCCACATTTGCCGCGGGCTCTATTATGGCTCGTATAAATCACCGCGAGAGCTTCTGTGGGTACTCGGTTGTACCAACTTGCTGGTGATGATGGCGACGGCCTTCATTGGCTACGTGCTGCCCTGGGGCCAGATGAGTTACTGGGGCGCCACTGTCATCACCGGCTTCTTCAGCGCCATTCCACTGGTCGGCGACTGGATCCAGCAATTGCTGCTCGGCGGATACGCAGTCGGCAATCCAACGCTGAACCGCTTCTTTGCGCTGCATTACCTGCTACCGTTTTTGCTAGTCGGGGTGGTGACATTGCACATCTGGGCGCTTCACGTAGTCGGCCAGAACAATCCTACCGGCATTGAGGTGAAATCAAAGACCGACGTTGTGGACTTCACGCCCTACGCTACCGTGAAGGACGCGTTCGGCATTATCGTGTTCCTGTTCTTCTTTGCCTATTTCGTCTTCTATCTGCCAAATTTTCTCGGCCATCCCGACAACTACACGATCGCAAACCCGCTGAAGACACCTGCTCACATCGTGCCGGAATGGTACTTCCTGCCGTTCTACGCGATCCTACGCGCCATAACCTTCAACGTCGGACCGATCAATTCCAAACTCGGCGGAGTGCTCGCGATGTTCAGCTCAATCGCCGTTCTATTCTTGGTGCCGTGGCTCGACACTTCAAAGGTGCGGTCGGCGGTTTACAGGCCGTGGTACAGGTTCTTCTTCTGGCTGTTCGTGGCCAACGCCCTCTTTCTCGGCTGGCTCGGCTCGCAGCCCGCGGAAGGCGCCTATGTCACGATGTCCCAGATTGCGACTCTCTACTATTTCGCGTTCTTCATCGTCGCCATGCCGCTACTCGGATTCCTCGAGACGCCACGGCGCCTGCCCAACTCGATAACCGAGGCAGTCCTGGAGAGGAATAAGGCAGCGTCAACTCTCACCGCTCCGCGAGATACCGGCCATCAGCCGCATCCAGAGCCGAAATAGGCGGGTGGCCCACGATGGCCGACGCGACTGCAGTCATGAACTTGTGGAATTCCCCCCTTCTCTACATCGTGCTGGTTGGCCTTGCCGGAATTGTCGTGTGGCACCTGATTCCGATGCGGTTGGCTAACGTACGACTGGTCGTTCAGATCGCCTTCTTCCTTGTGATGTCGGTCCTGCTCCTGGACGGCACGGTCGTTCCCTACGAGCCGGCGCGGGGCGATGTGGCAACACCTGAAGCGATCCTCATCGGATCTGCCAAAGTACTATGGTGGCTTCATTTCGCTTGGGCATTGATCGGCTTTGTCCGCATCTACCTTGTCTTCGAGGGAAAGCCGCGTGAGGCGCGCCTTCTGCAGGAGCTCGTCGTCGGTGTCGTCTACGTTGGAACGTTGCTATCGATCCTCGCTTTCGTCTTCGCCGTTCCCGTCGGGACGCTTATCGCCACATCGGGCGTCTTTGCCATCATGCTGGGCTTGGCGCTCCAGAATACGCTAAGCGATCTATTCTCAGGCGTCGCACTAACCCTTGGTCGCCCCTATGTGCTCGGCGATTGGATCGTGCTCAGCGACGGCACCGAAGGTCGTGTTGTTGAGACAAACTGGCGGTCGACCCACCTGCTCACTTGGGCTCACAATATTGTCGTACTCCCGAACAGTTTCCTGGCCAAGCTTGGCCTGACCAATGTGAGTAGCCCCGACGAAAACAACGGACTTTCGCTCTCAGTAAGACTGGCGCCGACGAAGATGCCGGCGATTGTCGTGGATGTGATGCGCATGGCCTTGCTGAGTTGCGACTCCATCCTGAAGGAACCCCCACCATTGGTTGCGATCAAGGGTCTGGATGCAAGGGCGATCGAGGTCGAATTGCTTTTCTATGTTGCAGATGTCCATCGACGCGTCCCGGCGAGGAATGAAATCATCGATCTCGTCTACCGCCATGTGAAATCCACAGGGTTGCTGCTGGCCGAGCCTTCCTCTTCGATTTCGATGCCCGCTCTGCCGATAGAACAGACGGCTCTTCCCCCGCCAGTCACCCCTATCGAACTTATCAGGGCCATACCGATATTCTCGGCCCTAACAGAAGACGAACAGGAGACTCTTGCGGCAACGGTCTCGGTGCGCACTTATCGCAAGGGCGACATCATCGCACGACAGGGAGAGATGCTGCCAACTCTCATGATCGTCCAGACCGGCGTCATCGTTCGACAACGCGAAGACCACGCTCGTTTCGAGGAAATCGGCCACTTGGCGCCCGGCGATTTCTTCGGGGAGAACGGCTTGCTCGCCGGCTTGGGCGAGAAGTCGACATTGCGGGCGATGAGCCACGCCGTGGTTTACGCGATAGACCAGGCGAGCTTCGCTCCGTTGCTGCTCGACCGGCCCGAAATGGCCGAGGACCTGGCAGCTATCCTGGCAGCCCGAATGTCGACCTTGGGTGAAAACGGCAAACCTGGACAGCAGCACGCGAACTCGAGCTTTGCCCTGCTCAAAGCCATTGAGACAGTCTTCCGCGGCGTCCCATTCAAGCGTGTTCGAGCAGCCGGTGTGCACAAGGACGGAAAGGTATGACCCTTCTACGTGGCAGGAATCGAAACCGTCGTTTTTCTGACTTTGCCGGGCCTTG
Source organism: Mesorhizobium silamurunense (assembly GCF_014843905.1). Taxonomy (NCBI): domain Bacteria; kingdom Pseudomonadati; phylum Pseudomonadota; class Alphaproteobacteria; order Hyphomicrobiales; family Phyllobacteriaceae; genus Mesorhizobium; species Mesorhizobium silamurunense. The sequence goes on from NZ_LPVS01000106.1 coordinate 79,311, forward strand.
CCACATGCCTATCTGAGCCACATGCCTATCTGATCGACGACGAGATCCTCCACCGGGACAATCTGGGGTAGGTGCACGCAATTCGCCCTGCGAGTCGATGAAGCCGTTTCCTGCGTCCTAAATATATCCCGCCGAAAATCCGCGCAGCAGGAAGCGAACTCATCGGCATTCAGATCACTGGAGAGCCGCAGGCAATCGCAAGATCACAGTTGTGCCTGACCCGAGTGCGCTGTTGATTTCGACACTTCCGTCGTGCTGCTCGGCGAAATGCTTCACCATCGGCAAGCCGATACCGCCCAGCCCTGGGCACTTGGTGGTGAAGAAAGGATCGAAGGCGCGGGCCATGGTTTCCTGGGTCATGCCGATACCCTGGTCTGCGACGCGGACCTCGACAAGGGCGGTGCGGCCGTGACCCGCCATTGCGGCGTCTATCGAGATCGAGCCGCCGTCAGGCATTGCATCGCGCGCGTTGAACACGAGATTGAGGATCGCATTCTGCAGGCCCAGGCGATCGCATTTTGCGGTTATCTCGCCGCCAAGCTGGCGATCGCCGGCCGCGCCGAGCTGTCGATCGTCGCGCGCGGCGCGCATCTCGAAGCGATCCAGGCAAACGGCCTGCGCCTGATCGAGGACGGCCAGGAATCGGTGGCGCCCGTCCGGGCCGCCGCGAAGGCCGAGGAACTCGGCGTGCAGGACATTGTCGTGCTGGCGCTGAAGGCCCATTCGCTGACCCCGGCGCTCGACCAGATCGAACCGCTGCTGGGACCGGACACCGCGGTCGTCACCATGCAGAACGGCGTGCCCTGGTGGTACTTTCACGGACTGAGCGGACCGCTCGAAGGCGCCAGGCTCGACAGTGTCGACCCGGGCGGCGCGATCTGGCAGCGGATCGGGCCGCAGCGCGTCATCGGCTCGGTGGTCTATCCCGCCGTCGAGGTCGACGCACCGGGCCTCATCCGCCATGTCGAGGGCAGACGCTTCTCGCTCGGTGAACCTTCCGGCGAGAAGAGCGAGCGCGTCACGCGGCTCGCCGAGGAAATGGTCAAGGCCGGCCTGCAGGCGCCGGTGCGCGACGACATCCGCAGCGAAATCTGGGTGAAGCTGTGGGGCAACCTGTCCTTCAACCCGATTTCGGCGCTGACCGGCTCGACGCTTGCCGCAATCGTCGCCGACGACGGCACCCGCGCGCTCGCCCGCACCATGATGCTGGAAGCGCAGGCGATCGGCGAAAGCCTGGGCGTGCGCTTTCCCATCGCGGTCGACCGCCGCATCAAGGGCGCCGGCGACGTCGGCGAGCACAAGACCTCGATGCTGCAGGACCTGGAGCGCGGCCGGACGATGGAAATCGACGCGCTGGTCAGCGCCGTGCAGGAACTCGGCCGCCTGACGGACCGGCCGACACCGGCGATCGACGCGGTGTCGGCGCTGGTGAAGCGGCTGGCGGTGGAGCGCGGGTGTTACTCCTGAAACGGCACCCGCCGTCTCATCAACCCGAACGGCGCATTCCTTCTATTGCACAGGGGTTCCCGCCTTAGTGACCAAGCCCCGCCTGAAGGCAATTCAGTTACAAACCAATCCCGGATCTCAATAGTTGGCCCGCACACGTGCCGCGCTTTTGTCGGCGAAGGCGGCGAGTCGAGACCGCGCCTCGGGCTGGGTGTTCACCACACCCGCAACGACAGCCTCGGCATAAGCGGCATCCAGAGCAGACATATTTTGCATGTGGCTCACAGCGGAGCAAATTGCGAAGTTAGACAGCGGCAGGTTCTGCGCCGCCTTGTGAGCGAGCTCCAGGGCCTTCTCGAAGCTTGAGCCTTCGACAATGTACTGCGCGAGCCCCAGATCGACCGCTTCTTGCCCCTGATACACCCGGCCCGTCAGCATCATGTCGATCATGCGCGACTTGCCCACCAGATCGGTGACGCGGATAGTGGCGCCGCCGCCGGTGAAAAGTCCGCGTTGGCCTTCAGGCAGCGCAAAATAAGTCGTCTTGTCCATCACCCGGATATGGGCCGCGCTGGCCAGTTCCAGCCCACCGCCCACAACCGCGCCGTTCAGGGCCGCGATAATCGGCACGCCGCCATATTCCATCTTGTTGAAGGCCTCGTGCCAGCGCAGGCAAATATGCATGAAATCCGCTGGGCTGCGGTCAGCTTGATGATGTTCAATCAAGTCAAGTCCGGCGCAGAAATGGTCCCCCGACCCGGCCAACACGATCGCGCGCACGCCCGCGCGAGGAGCGGTGGAAAAAAAGTCGACCAGTTCTTCGATCGTATTTGCATCCAGCGCATTGCGTTTGGTGGGACGGTTCAGGGTTACGACCCAAACCCCCTCGTCATGAGCCTCGACGGCAAGGTTCTCGTATCGGGTCATGTCGATTTGGATGGCCATGTTGCGGTCCTGTTCGCGAGGTGAAGATGGGTGATGGTTCGACTCAGAATCCGATGTCCAACAGGCTTGCGGCGCCGTCCATGACGCGGGCTCGCTGAAGGTCGGCCTCATTGAGAATGTGTTGCGCGTAGAACCGGGCCGTGGCGATTTTGCCCGCCATGAACTCGGGATCTCCACCGTCCTTCAGTCCCGCTTCGGCGACAAGGACCGAGCGTGCCAGTTGCCAGCCCGCGACAAGATTGCCAGCCAGCATCAGGTAGGGCACGGCGCCTGCATAAGCGGCGTTTAGATCCGTTGGCCTGACAGCAACCAGATGGGCCACGACGGACTCGAATGCTTCGCGCGCGCAAGATAGCTGCGCTGCGATCTCTTGCGCCGCGGGCGAGCCTTGCCGAAGGGCATTTTCTGTTTGAGCTATCATTGCAGCGATACGTCTCGCCGTTGTTCCACCGTCTCGAAGCGTCTTGCGGCCTAGCAGATCATTGGCCTGGATGGCTGTTGTGCCCTCGTAGATCGGCAAGATTCGTGCGTCGCGGTAGTGCTGGGCAACGCCGGTTTCTTCGATAAACCCCATGCCACCATAAATCTGCACCCCGGTTGAAGCTGTCTGTAGGCTCATCTCCGTGCAGAAGCCCTTGACCAGCGGCACAAGAAATTCTGCTATCGCCAAGGCCTCCGCTCTCAGTTCCGGCGTCGCCGCTAACTGTGCACGGTCCTGCCATCCGGCGGCCGAGGCGGCAAGGGCCCGGCACGCTTCGGTCGTGGCCCGCATATGCGCCAGCATGCGGCGGACATCCGGGTGACGGATAATGGGAACTGGCTCGAATGCGCTACCATCGACTGGGCGGCCCTGGATACGGGTCTTTGCATAGGCCAGAGCCATCTGATAGACACGCTCGCCTATCGCAACCCCTTGAACGCCTACGGCGAAGCGGGCCGCGTTCATCATCGCGAACATGATTTCCAGCCCGGCGTTTTCGCGGCCAATCAGAAAGCCGGTGGCGCCTTCGAATTCGAGCATGCACGTCGGGCTCGCCCTGACGCCGAGCTTGTGTTCGATGCTTTGACAGCGGAGTGAATTTTGCGCGCCGGGTTCGCCACTTTCGCCCACCAGCAGTTTCGGCACCAGAAACAGGCTGATGCCCTTGACGCCGTCGGGCGCGCCAGGCGTTCGAGCAAGGACGAGGTGGATGATATTCTCGGCCAGATCATGCTCGCCATAGGTGATGAAGATTTTTGTTCCGGAGATCTGATAGGTGCCATTCGCCTGGCGTTCGGCCCTTGTCCGTATCAGGGCCAGATCGCTGCCCGCCTGCGGCTCGGTCAGATTCATCGTGCCGGTCCATCTGCCGGAAACCAGCTTGTGCAGATAGGTCTGTTGGATTTCAGGCGACCCGAAACGGAGAAGCGCCTCGATCGCGCCATCGGTCAACAGGGGGCATAGCGCGAAACTCATATTGGCCGCGTTGATGATTTCGGTAGCGGCAGCGGCGACAGAGCGGGGCATATCATGCCCGCCGAATTCCGACGGGTGACGCAGCCCTTGCCAGCCCATGTCCACAAACTTGGCATAGGCCTCACGGAAGCCGGGCGGCGTTTGGACACGACCTCTGTCATAATGCGAGCCGATGCGGTCGCCCACTGCATTGAGCGGCTCGATTTCCTCAGCACAAAAGCGGCCGAACTCTTCGAGGACGGCTGAGGCCGTCTCGAGATCATTCACCGCATCGCCCGACCATGGCGCGATGTGGGCGATATTGAACATCAGGTCCTTGACCGGTGCTTGAAATGTCATGCCTGAGGCCCCAGGTCACGGGCTGCCGCCCGCAGAATGAACTTCTGAATCTTGCCTGTCGCGGTTTTTGGCAAAGGGCCGAACACCACGGTTTTCGGTGCTTTGAAATGCGCGATATGGGCACGACAAAAGGCAATGATTTCCGCCTCGGTCACGCTCGCGCCCTCGCGTAGTTCAACAAAGGCGCATGGGCTTTCGCCCCATTTCGGATGCGGACGGGCCACCACAGCCGCAAGGATGATCGCGGGATGTCGGTATAGAACGGACTCGACCTCGACCGACGAGATGTTTTCCCCACCAGAGATGATCACATCCTTCAGCCGGTCCCGGATTTGAATATAACCGTCTGGATGCACCACCGCGGCATCGCCGGACCAGAACCAGCCAGACTCGAAGGCCGCCGCGGTGGCGGTCGCGTCCTTGTAATAACCCTTCATCACCGTATTGCCGTGAATGGCGATCTCACCCTGCGTCAGCCCATCGCGCGGCACATCCGCGCCCGTTTCTCTGTCGACCACGCGGATGTCTTCGACCATCGGGAAGGCGACGCCCTGCATCGCCTGTTTTTCAGCTCTTGCAGAAACAGACAGGGCTTCCCATTCGTCCCGCCAAAGGCATTGGGAAATATGACCGTAGGTTTCGGTCAGTCCGTACACCTGCATCACATCCAGACCCATTTGTGCGGCCTTTTCCAGAACTGCGGGCGGAGGCGGTGCACCCGCGGTCATGACCCTGATCTGGGGATTGAAGGGCTGCGCGGAAGCATCTCGGCTGTCGCACAGCATCTGCAGCACGATGGGGGCAGCTCCCACATGGGTGACTCGGTGCGCCGCCATGGCTTCCAGCAATTTGCCAGGCGAGGCATCGCGGGTAAAAACCATGTTGGCTCCGACGATCGCCATCGACCAAGGATGCGTCCAGCCGTTGCAGTGAAACATGGGCACGACTGACAGGTAGGTCGGGTGCTGCGGCAAGGCCCATGCGGCAATCGTCCCCATCGCCATCAGATAGGCGCCGCGGTGATGATAAATCACGCCCTTCGGCCGCCCCGAAGTGCCCGAAGTATAGTTCAGCGCCAGCGCCTGCCACTCATCCTTGGGCAGCTCCCATACCATGGGAGGATGAGCCGCCAGATCGTCATAGCTGCTTTTGCCAAGCCCGGCAGAAGCCTGCGCCTGCGCATCGACGATATCAACCACAGGGAGCGTGTTGCCATTCAATCGAAAGGCTTCACGCAGCAGGGGCGCGAAGGCTGTATCGGCAATCACCAGCGTCGAGTCCGAATGCGCCAGGATATAGGCGACGGTTTCCGGCTCCAGGCGGGTGTTGATCGTGTTCAAAACAGCCCCCAACAAGGGTACGGCATAGTGCAGTTCGAAGAGTTCAGGAATGTTTGGCGACAGCACCGAAAGCGTGTCCCCCGGCCCCACGCCCAAAGCCGCCAGCCCCGCCGCGACCGAACGGCAGCGAGCGCCAGTCTGTGCCCATGTGCGCCTTATGTCGCCATAAGTCACCGCAGTGCGCCCGGAGTAGACCAACTCGGCCCTTTTCAGGAATGACAGTGGAGACAGGGCCACGTAATTGGCGTCATCGCGGCGGGCGGCGTCGTAGTGCTGTCTCATGCTCTGATCCTATGGCCAAGGTCCCGGCGTTACAGAAAAGGCAACACTACGAGGTTGGCAGAAACCGGCCCCTGATCGCGCATCACCTGCACTGTTTCGCCTGCAGGCACGCCTGCGTCGATCAGCGCATAGCCGATGTTGGCTTTCAGACGCGGCGACCAGACGCAATTGGTCATCATGCCGATGCGCTGGCCATTGCGGATGATGTCTTGGCGGCGGAAGCCCAGGGGAGCAGGGGCATCGCCCTTAAGCACAATACCGAGCTGATGGCGTTTCACACCCTCCGCCTTGATCCGGCGCAGCGCCTGGATGCCCACGACGTCATCGCCGACATCAAGATCAACGTACTTGCCCAGACGCACCTCGAACGGATTGGTCGCCTCGTCGGTATCACCACCGACCGACACAAGCCCGCTTTCGGTGCGTTCCGCCGTGGCAGGAGCGCCTGGGCCGATGCCCCAGGGCTGGCCCGCCTCCTTGAAGATATTCCAAAGCTGAGTTCCCCGAGTCCCGTCTTTCAGATAGATCTCGAACCCACCTTGCTTGGACCAGCCAGACCGCTGAACGGCCACCGGAATGCCTTCAATTTCGGTTTCCTTGAACCAGAAATACTTCAGCTGTCGAACCCAATCGCCCAATACATGGGCCACGACATCCTCGGCTTTCGGCCCTTGCAGCGCCATCGGGGAGACGTCAGGCTCGCTGACCTCGACGGTCAGGCCACGTTCGGCAGCAATGGCGCTGGCCCAAAACCAGATGTCGCTATCGGCAATCGATAGCCAATAAAGGTCATCCGCCAGCTTCAGCAGAATCGGATCATTGATGATCGTGCCTCTATGGTTGCATAGCGGCACATATTTGCCCTGACCGACTTTGCAGTTGGACAGATCGCGCGGTGACAGGATCTGCGCCAGGCGGCCCGCATCCGGCCCTTTCAGTTGCACCTGGCGTTCCACGCCGACATCCCATTGAGAGACGCCGTTGATCAGTCGCCAGTATTCAGCCTCGGGATCACCATAAGACGTGGGCATGATCATCCGGTTATAGATGCTGGCCGCGGTCATACCTTCGGCGACGGCCGAGGCGTAAAACGGTGACGGCCGCAATCGCGCCGTTGGGAAAACTGAAAACATCGGCCCCTCCCCCTATGGTCGACAACCAATGATCCGGCTGGCGGGGTTTCGTCAAAGGACGTATTAGGGGGGCATGCCTATACAAAAAGTTATGGCTGTGTTTTGGAGCGCGCTATGAACCGTTACCTCCCGCCTCTGACATGGCTACGCGCATTCGAGGCTTCGGCCCGTACGCTCAGTTTCACCCATGCCGCCTCCGAATTGCACATCACGCAAGCCGCGGTGTCCAAACATGTGAAGTCGTTGGAGCACCATCTGCACCATGTGCTGTTCATCCGCCGCCCGCGCGGCCTGGAGCTCACCAAATCTGGCGCCGCCTATCTGCCCAAGGTGCAGGATGCGATGGAACGGCTGGCTATCGGTACGCGTGAGGTGTTTGGCCAGCGCCGGACCAGCTCGCTGACTGTGCGATGCGCCATTTCCTTCGCCGTCAATTGGCTGGCTCAGCGCTTGCCCGAATATCTCGAACGTTATCCGGGCAAGAACATCCGCTTGCTGTCGAGCGTCTGGAATGACGCCTTTGACGCGCAGGACTTCGATCTCGACATCCAATACGGCACCGGACACTGGCCTGGGTTCAACAGCCATCGCCTAACTTGGGAAACCATCACGCCCCTTTGCGCACCCGACTTGCCTAGCCGCAATCCTCTGAACAGTCCGCAGGACCTGCGTCATCATCGCCTGTTGCACGTGCTGGGCTATCATGAAGGCTGGGGCATCTGGCTAAAGGCGGCTGGAGCCCAGCAAGTCGATGCCGGTTCAGGGTTGCATCTCGACTCGTCCTTGACGGCGTTTGAGTTGGCGGCGGACTGTGCAGGCGTAGCACTGGGCCGCAGTTCCCTCGCCGGACATGCCCTGGCCTCCGGCCGATTGATAGCGCCGTTTCCTCTCGCGGTGCCTATCGATGAAGCGTTTCATCTGATCCAACCAGCAGGCAGCAGCCGCCATCCAGATGCCCCGTTGTTTGTCGAATGGCTGCTGTCCGCCGTACAGAAGTCGGAAAACGCCAACAAGCACGCAAGCTGAACGTCCATGAGGCAGCGCTCGCAGCGATGACCATCAGCTTCAGCAGCCGCATCAGGTGGTGGCCCCCCGCCAACGGCGAGGCCATCCGACGCGATGGACTCCGAAACGATACAAAATGCCCAATAAGTGGGCACTGACCCGAAACGGGAAGGATAGAGGTCAACGATCCGATGACAATACCATCGCAGGTCAGCCTGCCCAACGCAGTCGGCAGCTGACTAGCGGTTATTCATCGGAGCACAAGCTTGAGCGATTTGGAACTCTGCTATTTATCCGCCACTGAAGCGCTCGCGGCCTTTCGAAAGAAAAGCTTGTCACCCGTCGAGCTTCTCAACGCGCAGTTGGAGCGCATCGCGGCAGTCGGCTCCGACATCAACGCATTTTCATTTCTGTATGCCGACGATGCGATCGCCGCGGCAAAAGAGGCTGAACGCCGATACAGCAGCGGTACGAACGTACGGCCACTTGAGGGCATTCCCGTGGCCATCAAGGACGAGAGCTTGATTGCAGGCAAGATCACGACATTCGGTTCGCTGATCTTTCAAAATGAGGTCGCCTCGGTGACATCGCCGGTGAACGAGCATCTGATCGATGCCGGGGCGGTGGTCATGGGCCGAACCACAACGCCTGAATTTTCTTGCGCCGGCTTCACCCATTCGCGCCTGTGGGGCGTCACACGCAATCCGTGGAACCGCGAATTCACCACCGGCGGTTCTTCCGGCGGTTCCGCAGCGGCGCTGGCCGCCGGATTCACGACGCTCGCCTCCGGTTCAGACATCGGCGGGTCCATTCGCATTCCCGCGTCAGCGTGCGGATTGGTCGGCTACAAGCCGCCATATGGGCGAAATGCCGATCTCGCCCCCTTTAGCTTCGATTTCTACAACCACCCCGGCCCGCTTGCTCGTAGCGTTGGCGACTGCATCCTGATGCAAAACATCATGAGTGGTCCCCACCCTCTCGACGTAGCCTCGCTTCGGCCGAAAATCGAAGTAGAGCCCAAACCCGCAGACATGAAATCGAAGAGAATCGCCTACTCCATCGATCTCGGTTTCAAACAAGTCAGCGAGGATGTGCGGAACAACACCGTCGAAGCGATCAACCGTTTTAGAGAAATGGGCGCGGAGGTGATCGAGGTCGATCTCGGCTGGACCGCGCGCGCCGAGGACGCTGCGCGCGATTATCTTGCGTCAATCTTTGGGACATGGGTAGCGCAATACCTTGACACGCATGGCGACGATTTATGCGGCTATACGCGCACCTTCGCCGAAAGTGCTCGTGCGAAGGGAATGAGCGAGTACCTCGGATCGCTTGAGGTGGCCGGCGAAATGTATCAGACGTTCGGCCCGATGATGGAGACGTTTGACGCCTTCATTTGCCCATCGCTGGCAATACCCGCCGTCAGTGCGGACTTTGATCCGGCAAATGGACTTCAGATCAACGGGCAGGATGTCGAGCCGATGTTGGGCTGGTTGATGACTCACCCTTTCAACACGCTCAGCCGCTGTCCGGTCGTCAACATGCCTTCCGGGCTCGCTCCAAATGGAGTGCCCGCTGGAATTCAGATAGTCGGCAAGACATATTGCGATCAGGAGGTATTGAGTATCGCCCTTGCCTATGAGGCTGAAATCGGAGCGTGGTACGGTAGCGACGAGCGACGTCCCGCGCTAGGATAGCCGCACAGGCGAACGAGTGATGTCTTGTCCTGAAATTTCTTCAACCGAGGGTTCGGCGCTAAATTCTTCAGAGTAGTGCAGGAGGTGCGCGCGGCGTGTATCTTGAGACCACCTTCCATGACGCAACGGAGCAGGAAGCGTCCTTGCCAGGTTGGCGGCAGGAATACCGACAGGTCTCGACCGGCGGCTATGACGGTCGAACCATGGCTATCCTGCTCCCAGGCGTGGAGATTTTGCGCGAGACCATCAGTGTCGGCACGGAACAAATGTTCTCGGCGCCTGAAGGTAGCATGATCTTCTATTACTACCCTAAGCGCGATCGAAGCGAATTGGTCCGCGGCGAAAAAGCGCCCGGCGTCTCAGGTTTCGCCTTAAACTGGACCAATCGCATCGGGTTCATGGACGCCGATAGCGACCTGCTGATGCTCGTCCTGAGGCGTGATGCTGTTGCGGACGAGGACCGCAGCAGAATAGCGGAGCTTGTCGAACCGCCGCTAGAAAATGCGGCTTTTCTTGCAGACTGGCTGTTGTCGTTGCTCGGTGGCGCTCGCCAACAATCGCATCCCTGCGCGTGGGGAGACTTCGATGACGTGCTCGCGGACGTCATTACAGATCGTTTCGAGCTGCTTTTCCAGAAAAGCCTTGTTCGCCAAACGCCGCACATAGCGCAGACAGAAAAAATCTATAGAAAGATCCGCGATCGAATTTTCGATGCGCCTGATATGCCCCATTCGGTGAAGTCGCTGTCGCGAGATCTTGGTATATCGGCCTTTAACCTCAGGGCATCCTGCCAAAGTTTCACGCAGATCCCTCTCGACAGAATCCTGATGATGCTTCGCCTCAACGGCGCCCGCCGCGACTTGCTGCACGCTCGTTGTTCGCCGCGGAAAGTATCTGACATAGCAATGGATTGGGGCTTCTTTCACTGGAGCCGCTTTGCGCTGCGCTACAAGTCGCTTTTCGGCGAAACACCCTCTCAAACCCTGAAGGGTTAGCATCCCCAAGGGGCGTCCCGCATCGTCACCGCACTTGCTCCATATCCTCAGCGTTCACTGGCTTCAGACGTCCTTTCGCGACGGTTTTGAGCTGTCGCCGAGGGGGGACGACGGTCACGCCCCCCAACCTACAATCCCCTTGACCTCCATAAAGTCGCGTATTCCCCAGTGGCTGTATTCGCGGCCATTCCCGGACTGTTTATAACCGCCGAACGGTGCATGCGTATCCCACGGCGCATAGTTGACGTAGACTGAGCCGGCTTGCAGTTTGCGTGCGACCGCTCTTGCTCTTTCCAGGTTGCCGCTTTGCACGTAGGCGGCCAGACCGTAGATCGAGTCGTTCGCGATCCGTATCGCGTCCGCCTCGGTATCGTAGGGAATAATCGACAGGACCGGACCAAAAATTTCCTCGCGGGCAATCGTCATCTCAGGCGTAACGCCACCGAAGATCGTTGGCTTGACGTAGAAGCCAACATCGAGACCCTCAGGTTTGCCTGGTCCGCCTGCAACCAGGGTGGCGCCTTCTTCGATGCCAAGACCAATCATCCGCTGGATCTTGTCGAATTGCTGCTGGCTGATCACTGGCCCCATATCGGTATCTTCACGTGAAGGATCTCCGACGCGGGTGGCGGCGGCGACCCGCCTCGCGATGTCGAGCGCCTCGGCATGGCGATCGGCCGGGACCAAAAGGCGCGTTGGCGCGTCGCAAGATTGGCCCGAATTGCTGAAACACGCCTCGACACCCTTGACGACCGCATTCTCCAGGTCAGCGTCGGCCAGCACGATATTGGCCGATTTTCCGCCTAACTCCTGAGCCACGCGCTTGACAGTTTCAGCGGCAGTTTTGGCGACCATGATGCCCGCGCGAGTGGATCCTGTGAAGGACACCATATCGACGCGAGGATGACCTGCTAGATACTGTCCGACCTCAGGTCCTGTCCCATTGATGAGGTTGAAGACACCCTTGGGTATTCCGGCTTTCTCAAGCACTTCCGCGAAGATGATCGCACTGAGGGGCGCCAACTCGGACGGCTTCAGCACGACTGTACAGCCCGCCGCAAGAGCCGGCGCGACTTTGCAGACGATTTGGTTCAGTGGCCAATTCCACGGCGTGATGAGCGCGCAAACGCCGATAGGCTCCCAGGTGATCAGCGAGCTTGCGTAGTGCTCGTCGAAGCTGAATGCTTCAAGAGCCGCGATTGTCGACTCCAAATGAATCTGTCCCGCCCAGGCTTGGGCCGCGCGGGAAAATGTCAACGGTGCACCGAGTTCCGTGCTGACGGCCCGCGCGATATCGTCATAGCGATCATTGTAGCATCGTAGGACATTGCGCAGGAGTTCCAGCCTCTCGTTCTTGCTTGTTTGTGAGAAAGCCGGGAAGGCCGCGAAAGCGGCTTTTACGGCCAAGTCGGCATCTTCGATAGTGCCGATCGCAATCTGCATGAACGGATGTTCGGTCGCGGGATTGATCACGTCCATTCGGCCAGCCCCGCCCGGCATCACCCATCGTCCGTCGATATAGAATTTCGATGCGTTGTCGGACTGCATGCTTGCTCCAGTAAGATTGTTGTTCGTTCTTGCCAGTGGCTCAACGGCGGATGGCATCTTCATAGCCAGAAAGAACCCCGACAACATTGATGCCGACGTCTTCGACGGCATAGCCGCCTTCCAGAACGAACAGGGTTTTCGTCCCGAGGCCTGCCAGGTGGGCGCCGATAAGCGGAAAATGGTCGTGGGAAAGTCGGAAGCGGCTGATCGGATCGCCCTCGAAGGTGTCAACGCCATGGGAGATGACGACTACGTCAGGGCCAAACTGCCGGACGCTGCCAAGCGCGAAGTCAAGTGCGCCCTCCCATTGCGCCCAGTCGGTGCCATGCGGAAGCGGTATGTTGATGTTGAACCCCTCTCCGCTGCCGGAACCTCGTTCATCCGCGTAGCCGGCAAAAAACGGATAATCATTACGGGGATCGGCGTGAAGGCTGACAACCTGAACGTCACCGCGCGCGTAGAATATCTCTTGTGTGCCGTTGCCGTGGTGATAGTCGATGTCCAGAATTGTCACGCGCGAGGCGCCAGCGTCCAGCAGGCGCTGCGCGGCGACGGCAGCATTGTTGACGAAACAATAGCCGCCATTGAAATCGGTTCCGGCGTGGTGGCCGGGCGGACGGCAAAGGGCAAAACAAGCCTGTTCGCCCTCGATGATCAAATCTGCCGCGGTCACGGCGGTGTCATGCGAAGCCTTGACGGCTTCCCAGGTGCCTTCGACAAACCCTGTGCTGGCATCGATCGAATATTGTCCTAGTAGGGCGTCGATAGAGTCTGGCGCGACATCCTTGTACCTGCCTCTCGCCGGCCAAGCGTAGGGAAGAGCTGTACCCCTCCGTCCAGCGTCCCGCCAAAGCCGCCACGCTGACGCTATAAAGTCGAGATAGGCAGGTGAGTGAATCCGTTTGGCGGTATCCAGGGACTGCGGCCGTGGGTTAAGAACGGGCCCGAGACGCACCTCCTCGATCCGGCTTGTTATGAACGTTGCGCGCGCGATGTGTTCTCATAACCCTCGACAACAGCGCCATTGTAAAATTCGAATTGACCCTGGTGTTTCAGCTGTATCGGCGAGAAAATCGTTTTCATAGAGCATTGCCCACGTTGCGGATATCAAGACGGGATGTGAGAAATTGAGACTTCAATTGATCTTCGTTCGCTGGTTCACGACGTAGATGCAAATGACAAGCGCCACGGAGATCAGCAAGAAAACGGCCGCTATCGCATTGACCTCAGGAGTAATCGTGCGGCGCACCTGGCCAAGCATATAAGTAGGCAGGGTGTCCTGGCCGGCCGTCTTTACGAATTCGGTGATCACGACGTCATCCAGCGACGTGACAAAGGCGAGGATGAAGCCCGCCAGAATGCCTGGGAAAAGCAAAGGCATTGTGACGAAGCGAAACGCGTTCCACGGCGATGCGTACAGATCACCGGCAGCACGTTCCAGGCTTATGTCCATCGTCTGGAGGCGGGCACGGATCGGGAGATAGGCGAACGGCACGCAGAACGCCGTGTGCGCCAGGATCAAGTATCCGAGACCAGAATAGCCGGTCCAGCCACGAAATGTAGCGGTTACAATCAGCAGCGCGACGGCAGTAACGATCTCAGGCACCATCAGCGGAACAGAAATTGCACTATAGGCTAATGTCCACCCTCGAAACCTTGGGGTCCGGCTCATGGCCAATGCGGCCAGCGCCGCCAACGTTGTCGACAAGGTGGCCGATATGGCGGCAAGTTTCAGCGACAGGATAGAAGCACTGATCACTTGCTGATTGTTTGCGGCGCTTTGAAACCATCGAAGCGAAAATCCTCCCCATTTCGCAGGACTGGTCCCGGCATTGAACGCAAAAACGAGCGCGACTGCCAATGGTGCGTAGAGGAAAATGAACGTCGTGATGGCGACAGCGCCGAAGCCAGGCTGGTGGGTTACCGGGAACGCTTTAGCCATGTTCGTGTCCGTGGCTGTCGCCATGACGGATGTAGACGAGAAGCGCCACCATCACGATGCCCATCAGGGCCAGCGAAAGCGCGGAGCCGAAAGGCCAATCGCGGCCTTGGCCGAACTGAAATTCGATGTAGTTGCCAATCATAAGATTTCTGCCGCCACCGAGTAGGATGGGGGTGACATAGGTTCCGATTGCAGGGATGAACACAAGAATGGAGCCGGCGATAATGCCGGGTCTGGCAAGTGGTACGATGATTTCGCGAAGCACATTGAATGGACGAGCGTACAGGTCGGACGCCGCCTCGAGCAGGCTTCGGTCCTGCCGTTCCAGACTTGCGTAGACAGGCAAGATCATGAGAGGCAGGTAGACGTAGACCAGTCCGAGGCAAATCGCGAAATTCGTAAACAGCATTTGTATCGGTTCGGAAATCAATCCTGCCTTGGTCAGAAGTGTATTTATGATCCCTTCGTTCCGGATCAGATCCTGTATGGCGAACGTGCGGATCAGGAGATTTGTCCAGAACGGAACAGTGACGAGCAAAAGCCATACCTCCCGGTTGAGCGGATTGAGGGTCGCGATGAAGTAGGCGGTGGGAAATCCCACGAGCAGGCACAGAACCGTGGTTGCCAGCGACAAGAGAAGCGAGCGCAGCAGAATCTCGAGGTTCGTCCCTGACAGCGTCAGCGTGTCGTCGAAGACGTCTCGGTCAAAAAGGACGCGCGTCCAGGCATCGAAAGATGGGGTAAAGTTCACGCCGCCGGTCGAACCAGGGGTCAAGAATGAATAAGTCACGATAACCAGAAGGGGTGCGATCGCACCTATAATGACGACCAGAACCGCGGGACTGATCATAAGCCATCGCGTTCGGCTTGCTGATTTAGTCCGGACTGCTTCAAGACTTGCCATCTCTACGCCTCTCAACCGGGTAGGATCTGGGCTGAGTTCGGTGTGAACTTCACCGAGACCTCGTCCCCGATCGCGATGGAGAGATTTTCCTCCGGCGAATTATACCTGCGGACCGTGACAACAGCCGCGCCATTGCTCAGTTCGACTGTGTACTGCGTCTCGGCACCGCAGAAACTTACCGTCTTCACGAACCCGGTAAGTTGGCCGGCCGGCTCCTGGTTCAACGGAAAAATTCGCAAATGCTCGGGCCGAACGACGATGTTCACCAGCTGACCGGGCGCAACCCTGTCCTTCGTCGGAATGGCGACGGCGCCGATCCCCCGAAGATCGATCACGGCCCCGCGATCATCCGAATTGAGCCCTCTCCCCTGCAGAAAATTCGTCTCACCGACGAAATTCGCGACGAAGTGATTTGCAGGCTTGATGTAGACTTCGTGCGGGGTTCCGACTTGCATTATTTCACCTGAAGACAGCACGGCGACGCGATCTGACATCGTCAAAGCCTCCTCCTGGTCATGCGTCACGAAAATGAAAGTGATGCCCGTCGCAGCCTGGAGCGATTTGAGCTCCATCTGCATTTCCTTGCGGAGTTTGTAGTCCAGCGCCGAAAGTGACTCGTCGAGTAGCAAAACCTTCGGCTCGGATGCGAGCGCGCGCGCCAGCGCGACCCGCTGCTGTTGGCCGCCCGATATCTGACTTGTTCGCCGATCAGACAGATTTTCCAGCCGCACGAGTTTCAACATCTCATCGACACGGGCAGCGATTTCGTGGCGGCGCCGTTTCAGCATCCGCAGCCCAAAGCCGATGTTCTGCGCAACCGTCATGTGCGGGAAAAGAGCGTAGTTCTGGAAGACGGTATTGATGGGGCGTTGGAACGGAGGTACCGAGGCAATATCCTCGCCACCGAGAAGGATGGTGCCGGCCGTCGGATATTCGAAACCGCCTATCAGGCGCAATAGAGTGGTTTTCCCGCAGCCCGACGGCCCGAGCAACGTGAAAAACTCATTGTTGAAGATGTCCAGGGTCGTGCTCTTGACCGCTGTGACGATGGCGTTTCCGGAACCGTAGGTCTTGGTCACCTGGCTCAACCGAATGGCTACGCCCGGCGTAGATTCATCTTTCATATTGTCCCCAAAATGAATCACTCAGCTGGAGTTATGCCGCCGATAGGACACGCGCTATCGTCGAACGGAGTGCAGACATCGCCAACGGACCGACATGAGCACCTACTTCTGGACGTCCTGCCAGATACGACTGTAGAGCTGCGTGATCTTCGGGTCGCAAAGCGTCAGAAGCTCACCCTTTGATTTCATATCGTCGGGAATGTTGAGCTCCGGAGCACCCTTAATATCATCGGTATAGTATTTCTCGGCGCCGATGATGGCCGCTCCATATTTGGCATAGACCGAATTCAATGCTGCGTTTTCGGGCGCCATGATGAAGTTTTGAAAGAGCTTGGCGTTCTCCAGATCTGGAGCATCCTTCAGAACCACCACATTGTCAGAGCCATAGGTGAAGCCTTCTCTAGGAAGGCCATAAGCGATGCTGTGGTTTTCAGTACGCCGCTTCAACGCGGAACCGCTCCAGTCAAGCGAAGCCGAAACATCTCCGGTGGCCATTCTCTGTATGCCGGCATAGTCAATCGACAGCCAGCTCTTCTTGGCTTCCAGAAGACGGTCGCGGACCTTGGTGAGCAAGGCCTTGTCGCTTGTGCACCATGTTCCGCCTTCGAATTTGATCGCGGCGAACATGATATCGTTCATCTCGGGAACGATATTGATCTTGCCCTTCAGTTCATCCGGCGGATCCAGAATCACCTTCCAGGTATTTATGTCGCCTTTGAAGACCGAGGTATTGACGCTGATGCCGCTCGTATACCAAAGCCACGGCACGGAATATTTTCGGCCTGGGTCGAAAGCGGGATCCCGCCACCTCTCTTCGAGGTTCTTGGCATTTTCCATCTGGCCCGGGTTTGTCTCGGCAAGCAGCCCTTCTTGAATATAGGTGGGGATGAAGCTCTGCGAGGGAACCACGACGTCGAACCCGGAGGAACCCTGGCGCACTTTTGCAAGTGCGGTGTCGTTAGAATCGAAATCCGTCAGCGTCACATGGACGTTGTAGGTCTTTGAGAATTTGTCGACCAATTCGGGGCTGGTGTACTCGCCCCAATTGTAGATGTTTAGATTGCCTTGAGCCAGGGCGACCGTGGTGCTCAGGCCAAGAATTAACGCGGTGGACGTTGCGGTGAGTTTCATTTTGCCCTCGCTTGTTTTCTGGCTCGATAATCCGGTATTCCAACGCTTCAGAACCTAAGGGCTTCCCAAAGGAGCTTCAGGCCCGGCTTCAAAACTGTTCAGGCTGGTTGGCTGTCGTCTAGCCATCCGCTCTGCCTAAAAGGAAGGCAGGCAGCCGGATTATGCCGGCCTCCAAAGTCCCTCACGGATCAGGTCATCCGCAGTGGCTTCAATTCCCTTGCGAAGAGCATCGGTCATCATGTCGATTTGCGAACGACTGATGGTCAGCGGCGGCGACATCACGCACATATTGATCAGGGGCCGGACCAGCAACCCATTCTCCTGGCAATGAAAATCGATCCGTTTACCGACGGTCAGGTCGAGATCAAGACGATTCTCCGCCTTGGCGTCGGCAACACATTCAATTCCCGCCATCAGTCCGGCGCCGCGCACCTCGCCCACGAGGGGCAGTTCCTCGAGCGTCCGCAACTGCTCCTGAAAATAGGGACCGATTTCACGCGCGTGCTCGAGGAGACCGTCTTCCAGCAGTTCGATATTGCGGATTGCCACCGCGCAGCCGATGGGATGACTGGAATAGGTCAGACCATGCACGAAGTTCGCCTTGGGATGGTTCAAGCGGCGAAGTTCGCTGAGCAAGCGATCCGACACCATGACGCCACCGAGGGGAAAATATCCAGACGTGACACCTTTCGCGAAAGTGATCATATCCGGCTGGATGCCGAACACATCTTGTGATGCGAAGATATGGCCGAGCCGACCGAAAGCGGTGACCACCTCGTCCGCGATAAAGAGAATGTCATTCTCCGCGCAGAGCGCACGCATGCGCCTCAGATAGGTCGGCGGCGACATCAACACTCCGCCGCTCGCCTGGATCGGTTCGGCGACAAAAGCAGCGATCTGTTGGGCGCCCTCGCGCTCGATGAGCGAGCGAAACTCATCGACGAGGAAATCTTCGAACGCCTCCAGTGACAAGTTCGCCGGTCGGTGGAAGGGATTCGGGCAAATCAGCTTTCTGACGAGATCGCTTGCGCCATCCATCCAGTCGTGATCGCGCGGGCGGCCGTTCAGCGATGCGGTCAGGTATGTCGAGCCATGGTAGCTTCCTTGGCGTGAGATCAACAACTTCTTCTGCGGCAGTCCACGTACGTTGTTGTAGAACTGCACGAGCCGTATTGCCGTTTCGACCGCGGATGAACCGCCAGTCGTCAAAAAGGCATGGTTGAGGTCACCCGGGGCACGCTCTGCAAGCATTTGCGCAAGCTTCTCCGCAGGAGCATTGCTTGTATACCACGGTGTTGAATAGGTCAGGGACATTGCCTGGTCGCGCAATGTATCGGACAGGGCTTTGTTGCGATGTCCCACGTTGATGCACCACATGCCTGCCGGTCCGTCGATCAGTTTTCTCCCGCTCTGATCAGTGACGAAGACATCTTCAGAAGATGTGATGAGCTCGCGAGCTTCCGCACCGATACTGCCGGCCAAGGGCGCGGCCTGGATCAGATGAAACCGCTCATTGGTGGGGGCGCCGGTTTCCGTTGGCGAGAGAGCAGGTTCAACCATAATAATCCTCACGATCTAAAGACTAAGCCGTAGGAAGCATGGAACCCCTTTTCGCTCTAGCCACTGGACAGTGCGACAACGCCTATAAAGTAGGCATCCTTGACAAGCGATCGTCTCGCACAAACCTTTCCAGGCAACTTGCGAAGCTGGTTGGCAATGTCAGGAATTGTGAAGGGTTACGGATGCCGGCCCTCTACTGAGGTGCCGTGGCTCCGG
>NZ_LPVS01000008.1:0-21041 GCF_014843905.1 Mesorhizobium silamurunense
CGGCGGCGACGCCCGGCCATCGCCCAGCAAGGCCGCCGGCGTCCTCGCCCTCATGGCGCTGGCGCTCGGCTCGGCCGCCGCCTGGGCCGCGCATCTTCCCTGCAATCTTCTTGGAGTCTTCTGCCAATGATCGCCGTCATTATCCGCATCGCGCTGCGCTATGGCGCCGGCGTCCTCGTGGCGCGCGGCCTGCTCGGCGCCAACGACGCCGCCGCCCTTTCGGCCGATCCCGACATCCAGATGGCGCTCGAAACCGGCGTACCAGGCCTCGGTGGCGAGGCTAAGCGCCAGGCCGACCGCGCTCGCCCGCAAATTCCACTGGTCGAAATGAGGTAGCAAATGGTCGAAGTCTTCACCGAACTCATCCGCCAGGCCTTGCCCTGGGTCATCTGCGCGCTGCTCCTCGTCGGCGCGCTTGTCGTGTGGTGGCTGGCATGACGGCGCTCCTGTCCTTCCTCTCCGGCAATCCCGCCATCCTGGGCGTTTTGGCGTCCCTCATTGCGGCGCTTGGCTGGGGCTTTCACCAAAGGCTCGCCGGCGCCGAGGTCGAGCGCGACCGGCAGGCGGCCAGCGAAGCGTCGGCCCGCGATGTCGCCGACCAGGTCGACAACGATATCGGCGCGCTGCCCGCCGGTGCGGTCAAGAAGGAGCTGAAGTCATGGGCAAGGGACTGATCTCCGCCGTCATCGTCGCAGCGCTCTGCGGCTGCACCACGGCCAAGGGCAGCTTCTGCGCGGTTTCCTCGCCGCTGCGTCTTTCCGGCAAGACCGTCGATACGCTGTCGGACGAGGAGGCGAGGGCGCTCCTCGCCCACAACCGCAAGGGCGCAAAACTCTGCGGCTGGAGGCCTTGATGCACGACATCTTCGATCTGCTCGGCGTCAAGGGCCAAGTGGTGGCCGCCGGCCTCGCAGGCGGGGTGCTGAGAGCGCTGTCGCGCCACCGTTACAAGTTGCGCGAGATGGTGGCCTCGCCGATCTGCGGCGCTTTAGCCGCCGCTTATCTGACGCTGCCCGTGGTCGCCTGGGTTCAGGCGAGCGGCCTGCCGATGCCGGAGGCCGCAGACGACACCGCCACTTTAGCCGCCGCCTTCCTCATCGGCGTCTCGGCCATGTGGATTTCGGACATCGTGTTCGAGGTGGTGGTGAGGCGGTTCAAGACGGCGAAAGAGGAATGAGGCGCCGCTGTTTCGCGATCGCAGGTTCCGGTCGGCAGGGCGCGAGCCGCCGGCAATCGCGAATTTTCTGAACGCTTCATGAACCACCCGGTCTCGTCAGGCGACACAGGGTTGCAGACGAAACCACAACATGGAGAATTCAGATGACCAACATCCTTCGCAATGCACTTCTTGCAGCCGTCGCCGTATCAGCCCTGGGCGGCTCGGCTATGGCAGGCCAGCAGATCTACGAATGCAACAACACGCCGACCAACAAGCTGTGGGCCGGCCGCTGCTGCGGCGTGGGCGATGCCAACTGCCTGGGCGGCGAAAGCCACGGCCAGGGCAGGGGTGACCACGGCAGAGGCGACAATGGCAGAGGCGATAAGGGCCCCAAGTGAGGCTCGCCTCATGGACACGATGTTCGCCGGTGTCTACCGGCGAGCATCGCTCGGTTGTCTTGCTTGCCCCAACCGCTTGAGTGGCTGGAAGAAGCTCGCCGATGGAGAAATCCAAAGGGGGTTCGATATGGGCAACGCCGTTACAGCAAGCAAAAGAACCTGAAACATCGGAGCAGACACGACGGCATTTTTCTGAAACCTCCGTGAAGCATTTCATGTCCCCAGGCGACATATCGCTGCAAATAGACACCATTCGACATGGAGAATTCAGATGACTGCAATACTTCGCAATACTCTTCTTGCCTTCGTTGCCGCATCTGCTTTGGCCGGTTCGGCCATGGCCGACCAGGCCGTCAGGACCGAATGCGAGAACTCGCCGACCAACAAGCTCTGGGCCGGCCGCTGCTGCGGCATCAGCGACAGCAGCTGCCTGGGCGGCGAAGGCCATGATCATGATCGTGGCGGCCGCGGCCGGGAGCGCTGATCTCTTTCGGCATCGAACGCCCTGGCCGAGGCTCGGAGGGCGTTCGCCTTGAAAGTGCCGGCAGACAGTCTGCTGCCATCGTGGCGGTCCTCCGAGCCTCGGCGGGCGTTCGCCTTGAAAGTGCCGGCAGACAGTCTGCTGCCATCGTGGCGGTCGCCGCTTGAGCGGCTGGAAGAAGCAGGCCACAATCCCCACTTATGGAGAAATCCAAAGGAGGTTTCCGCCGCTTGAGCGGCTGGAAGAAGCAGGCCACAATCCCCACTTATGGAGAAATCCAAAGGAGGTTTGATATGGCTTCTTCCGAACGCGCGGTCCTTGCCGGCGGCTGCTTCTGGGGCATGCAGGATTTGATCCGCCGCTTCCCCGGCGTGATCGCCACCCGGGTCGGCTACAGCGGCGGCGACGTGCCGAACGCGACCTACCGCAATCACGGCACCCATGCCGAGGCGATCGAGATCGTCTTCGATCCAGCCAGGACCAGTTTCCGCACGCTTCTTGAATTCTTCTTCCAGATCCACGACCCGACGACCAGGAATCGCCAGGGCAACGATGTCGGCATGAGCTACCGCTCGGCGATCTTCTACACCAGCGACGAGCAGAAGCGGGTGGCCGAGGATACGATGGCCGATGTCGACGCCTCGGGCCTCTGGCCAGGCAAGGTCGTCACCGAGCTTGCTCCGGCCGGTCCCTTCTGGGAGGCCGAACCTGAACATCAGGATTATCTGGAGCGCTACCCTAACGGCTATACCTGCCATTTCGTCCGGCCGGGCTGGAAGCTTCCGGTCCGTGAAAAAGCCGCCGCATCATAAATAGCGGCTACGCAGTCGCCTCTCACTCACGATCACGCCCGCCGTGCCGAAAGGCATGGCGGGCTTTTTTGCGTTTCGGGCGCCAGCTGGCATCTTGCCGGCACGCTCCCGGCTGGAACAGTGGCCTCAGCCTTTGGCCCGGCGGTTCTCGTTTTCGTGGCTGCCGATCCAATGGGCGCGGATACGGTCGCTGGCTTCGAGATAGGCCATGTCGATGAGATAGGTCAGAAGCTTTTCGCCATCGGCCTCAGCCTTCTGACGAAGCTCCCGCAAGATCCCCTGCGCAAACTGCAGGTTTTCCATTTTGCTTGGCTGGTCCATCGGTGCCCCCAATGTCTGCATGGGAAGTTTGGCTCACTATACTTGTACGAAGGTTATGGGTCCGACTCGCGATTAGGCTGTACCCGGTTGCACCCGTGTTCGATCAACGAAGCGGTTGGACATCGCGCGGGAATGTCGATATTTTGCGCCCCCAATCGGATAGCGACCATGCACGAAGACGAGGGCAGCACTCCTGACAAGTTGCAAGCCATGCTTGACGTGATTGCCAGGAGCGAGCCCTCGAGTGGGAGCGGGCAGGCCGATGTCGGCAGGCTGCAGGCCGACGCCGCCAAAGCCGCCAATGTGCTCGTCGAATTCTATGGCGACACAGCCCTTGAGCGAGCCAGGCTTATCGAGCGCCGCTCGCCCCAGTCGCACTTCGCACGCATGGTGACGGCCGAGATCGGCAGGCGCGGCAGGCTTCCGCCCAGAAGCTAGCCCAAAATCTGTCAAAGAACGCCTCAGGAAGATTTGCGCCTCCTCGATTTCTCGCCAAGCCCCTGCTGGATCTCTTCCTGGATGTTGTCCAGGAGGTAGGACAGCATGTCGTGCCCGATCGACCGCGCGATTTCCTTGGCCTGCTCGACATGGTTGTGGATTTCCCGCAGCGAATGCTCCTCGCACGCGGCGTCCTGCGTCAGGTCAACGAACCAGCCGGGGTAGAGCGCTGCCTCGCCCATGCCGTCGACATAGCATTGGCCGACGGCCAGGATCTTGCGCAGCCCCATCTTTTCCGAGCGGACCTTGTAGACCTCGCGGAAGCCTGACCTGCGCTCGATTGCCTTGCGGATCGCCAGCCGAACCCTCGGCTGGTCTTCCCGCTCTATGCTTTGCATCCACCGTTCCAGCGGCGCACCGTGCGAGAATTCCTCGAGCGTCAGGTCGAAATAGGCGGACAGATTTGCGTCGCCATAAACGCGGGCGCGCTTGATGTCCCAGGTCCAGAACCCGTCGATCGGTGGATACCGCATATGCACGTTGCGGCTGCACTCCGGCGCCAACGTCATGAAAACCGCCCCGTCCGGTTTCAAGAATCGTCAGTAGTATGTCGCAAAACCAAAAAGAAACAAAGGTGGTCTTTTGTACAGGGCAGGAAATCATAGGGCCTGCTGCTTGCTTACTTAGCCTAACCGCGTAGTTGGCATGACCAGAAATGCGGATTATGAAAAATTTTCTCTTGCTGAAACAATTTTCACTTCTTCGCCGCAACTGAAGCTCGGCGCTTCACACGATAAGAAAAAGCCTTTGAATTTGAAACAATCTTAAAAGTTGTATTCGCTCGGACGCAGCGCCGAGGCCGGACATTCTATCGTTCTTGCAAGGCCGGCGCGGCAATGCTGGTGTGTTGCCTGAACCGCGCCGGCCGAAGCGGCCTCCAAAAGGTTTCGCCGCGCCGGGGATGCTAGCGGCCGTAGCCACGCCGGCAAACCGACCTGTGGTTGAAAATGTTCGACTTCGAGAAGAAGACGAGGCCCTCGCGGTCAGCGGCCGGGCCATTTCCAGGGCATATTGCCGGCTCGCTGGGACCGATGCTTTCTTTGTATAGGACCTAAGCCTTGCCGCCGCCGGAACTTAGGCCGACTCGCGATACGGCTCCCGCCCTGCCTCCGGTTCGCCATCATCGGCCGCCGAATCGGCGACGGTCCGGTCTTGCTCGAACTGGCGCGCATCGGGCAGGGGATGCAACCATTGCTCGCGTCGGCCTATCCACAGTTCGTAGCTGGGCTCCAGCCCTTCGGTCGGCGCGACATCCAGGCTGCCGATCATCACTTCGACCTCGTCCTCGCCGACCGACGGCAAGCGGCTGCCGCAGGTTGGACAGAAGCTTCGCCCGCCATAGGTGCTGGTGATTCCTTCGCTCTCGAATGCCTGGCGTGGCCATATGGCAAAGGCCTGGTAGGCCGATCCGCTGGTCTTGCGGCAGTCCTTGCAATGGCAAAGGCCGACCCTTAGCGGCTCGCCGGTCACCCGGAACTGGACACCGCCGCACAGGCAGCTGCCGCTGCGCATGACATCGTTGGACATGGCCGTTCCTCCTGCAGCCGGAATCTTTGTGTCATCACCCGCTACAATTCGCGTGCCGCCACAACGGTTCCGCAACGCGGTTGGAAGCGTCGCTCAACCAGGCAAGTCGAAGACCGGTTCCTCGCAGCGGTAGACGCGGCAGGGACCGTCACGGGTCGGAACCGCGATCGATATCGGGACTTCCGGCCAATCACACTCATTGCCGAATTGGCGCACGAAACGATCATAGGTGTTGGGCCCGGTGGTCAGCACCGCGGCGTGCCGGCCCTGGATCAGCGCCTTTGTCTCGGCGCAGGTCATGGCGCGCGTGTCAGGCCGAGCATCAGCGGCGCCTGAAGCCAACAGTGTCGCACCGGCAACAAGAGCTATCGGCACACTTTTCATGGGGGACCGGTTTCCAGCCGTTGCTTTTCGGTGACGAATATGGATCGCTGCTAGAAAACCGCAAGATATCTGAGCAGCGAGACAATGCCGATGATGATGACGACAATCTGGGCGATCTGCCTGGTGCGGCCGTCGAGCGGCAGGCGCTGGATAAGATAAAGCACCAGGATCACCACCAGAAAGGTGATCAAGATGCCGATGAGAATCGATAAGCCCATTTGCCTGCCTCCTTCTGGCCCCAAGTCTTCTAGCCACAAGTCTTCTGGCCCAAGTCGGGCTGCGTCTAACGTTACTGGCAAGGAAAGGTTCCGGATGTCTCGGATCGGGGCAAAGCTGGTATTGCGGAACGCGAGAGGGCGCCGTGCGTTGTTTAGCATCTTCGAATGCTGCGGGATGGAAGATGAAAGACGTTTTCTGCACCGCGGCGATCATTGCATCGATCGCTGTCGCCGTCGTGCTTATGTTGATGGCTCCCAAGGGCCTCGAGGCCAATTCGGTGCCCATCGAAACGTCTGACCAAACCGTTCCGCGGTAGAAATGAATCCGGAGGAATCCGGCGGAAACATGCACGACGCCTGAGGAGTTCATTTCCTCATGACAGGCGCGGATCAGGCGGAAGAGGAAAAGGTTATGGGCCTCGGCACAATTCTCGTCATCATTCTTATTCTGGCATTGCTCGGCGGCTTTAGCGGCTTGGGCGGTGGGCCTTTCTACGGCACCGGTTATTATGGCGGCGGCGGTCTGGGGCTGCTCCTGATCATCGTGATCATTCTGGTGCTGCTCGGACGGCTCTGACCATCGTCCGGTGAGAGCAGGAGGGCGGCGCGCAGAGCCTTCCGTCCGCGACGAACGGCTTGGCGTGATCGCGACAACGCCCAAGGTAGCCATGTCAAACTTTGATGACGAAGTCTTGCCAGCCATGCGAGAAAGCCGGCTTGCGTCGTGGCGGCCGTTTGCGGGCTGCCCGGGGAGCTCGCCGACTCTGGCGGCGTGAGCCGGCGGGCTCCTTCAAACGCGATCCGTCAGGCGTTCCGGCCTTGGCCTCCGCCGCATTCCAGGCATACCGTACTGTGCCCCGGGCAACTCGGCCGGTGCGTGCCTTCCGGACAGCAATGGCCGTTGGAACTGATCCAGCGGGCGCAAATGAAGACTTTCCTGGCGCCATGGCAGCGCCGGCATTCCGTCGAGGGCATCAGATTCTCCTTTAGCGAGACGTGATGCTCCCCTTCAACGACCGCGTTCATCCGTTTAGTCCCCAACGACTGGATTGTCGGCCCGATTTTTTTGAAAACATTACATTAGCCAATTGCAATGTAAAGGCGCAGAGCGGTTGGTCGAAGTTTCGACGATCGACGTTTTCCCTTTGCTTCACCCTTGCTAAAGGTGGTCCGGCAAAGTGCGGTCCGAGCAGATTCTGCCGGGCAGAGCAGGGCGAACGGGAACCTCTGGCAATGACATGGACCGGCGCGGGCGCGCTTTTCATCCTTGTGCTCACCTATGCCGGCGTCGCGGTCGGCCGCTTCCCGGGCCTGCGCCTTGACCGTGCCGGCATCGCGCTGCTCGGCGGCGCCGCCATGATCGCCATCGGCGCGATCGGCATCGAGGACGCCTACCGCGCCATCAATTTCGACACCATCACGCTTTTGCTCGGCATGATGATCGTGGTGGCGCATCTGAAGGTGTCCGGCGCCTTCCGGGCGCTCGGCGGCTTCGCCATCGAGCATGCGCACGCGCCCTTCATGCTGCTGATCATGGTGACGCTTCTGACCGGCGTGCTTTCGGCCTTCCTGGTCAATGATGCGATCTGCCTGGTGATGGCGCCGATCGTCGTCCACGTCACCCACGTCATCAGGCGCAACCCGGTCCCCTATCTCATCGCCACCTGCACGGCCTCCAACTGCGGCAGTGTCGCCACCATCACCGGCAACCCGCAGAACATGGTGATCGGCGCGCTGTCAGGCATTTCCTATCCGGCCTTCACGGCGGCCCTGGCACCGGTGGCGCTGTTCGGCCTCGTCGCCGTCATCGTCATCGTGCGCATCGTCTATCGTGCCGAGTTTTCGCGTCCCGCCGAACTCAGTCCCGAGGTCTATCGCGGCCGCATGCTGCCGGGGCAGGTGCTGAAGGCGACGATCGTCTGCGTGGCGCTGGCAATCGCCTTCTTCGCCGGCGTGCCCGTCGCCAAGGCAGCGCTGATCGCCGGCGCCTTCCTGCTTGTCACCCGCGCGATCAAGCCGCACCGCATTTACCGCGAGGTCGACGGCCCGCTGCTGTTCATGTTCGCCGGCCTGTTCGTAGTGGTGGCGGGCGCCGAGCGCACACTGCTCACCCCCGATATGATCGCCTGGGCAAAGACCACCGGCCTCGACGATGTCTGGCGGCTTTCCGGCTTCACCGCGGTGCTTTCCAACATCATGAGCAACGTGCCGGCGGTGCTGGCGATGCGCCCCTTCATTCCCGGCCTGGAAAACCCGCAGCGCGCCTGGCTGGTCGTGGCGATGAGCTCGACGCTCGCCGGCAATTTCACGCTGCTCGGCTCCGTCGCCAACCTCATCGTCGCCGAGCAGGCGAAGGCGGCCGGCAAGGAACTATCCTTCATGGCCTTCTTCAGGGTCGGCCTGCCGCTGACCTTGCTGACGCTCCTCGCCGGCACGGCCTGGTTGGCTTTCACCTCCTGATTTCGGACTTTTCCGCCCGCGCCAAAAATCTGTCGCGGCTATCTATCGAATCGATTGCGCAAACGTTTCGATGGCTCTATGTTTCGTCAGATCCGCCGAAGAGCGGACGGGAAAGGCATCAAAGGGAGGGGCGCTTGCCGGCACTCCGTTCGCATGCCGACAATGGCTGAGGTCGCGCGCCGCGCCGGCGTATCGGTGTCGACGGTCTCGCATGTCGTCAACCGTACGCGCTTCGTCTCGCCCGAGAAGGCGCAGCTCATCAACGACGCCATCGCCGCCATGGGCTACCAGCCCAACGAACTGGCGCGCTCGCTGAAAGTCGCCTCGACCAACAGCGTCGGCCTCGCCATCTCGGCGATCTCCAACCCCTATTTCACCGACATCATCTGCGCGGTCGAAGCCGAATGCGCGCGGCTCGGTCTCATGGTGTTCCTGTCGGACACGCAGGAAGACCCCGACCGCGAGCTTCAAGTGGTACGCGCCTTCCACCAGCGCCGCGTCGACGGCGTCATCCTGGCGCCGTCGGGCTCGCCGCAGCGGGCGATCGAGTATCTCGCCGACAAGAAGGTTCCGTGCGTCCTGATCGACCGCTTCGCCGACGATCGCTTCGACCAGATCGGCGTCGAGAACGAGACCGCCATGCGGGCGCTGATCGACCACGTCGCCTCCTTCGGCCACCGGCGCATCGGCTATATCGCCGGCCAGCCGGGGCTGGCCACCACCCGCGAGCGCGTCGATGCCTTCCGGGCCTCGCTCGCCGCCAATGGACTTGAATGCCTGCCGCACTATGTCTCGCCGGAGAATGTCGACACGGCGAGCGCCACGGCATCGACGCATGCAATCCTGTCGCTGCCCGCGCCGCCCACCGCATTGGTCACCGGCAACAACATGACGACGATCGGGGCAGTCCGCGCCATCCGCGAGAAGGGTCTTTCGATCCCGCGCGACCTGTCGCTCGTCGGCTTTGACGATTTCGAATGGGCCGATTGTTTCGAGCCCAGGCTGACTCTGGTCGAGCAGCCCTGTACCGAGATCGGTCGCCAGGCGGCAGCGCTGCTCAGCGAGCGCATCGCCTCGAGCGATGCGGCGCCCCGCTCCGTGCGGCTGACGGCGGCGCTCAAGGCGCGCCAATCCTGCGCGAGGCCGGCCCTCACGAGGCCAGCATGAGCACGCCGCTGCTTTCCGTCACCGGCGCCGTCAAGCGCTTCGGCGGCGTGCAGGCGCTGCGTGGCGTCGACTTCGACTTAAAGGCCGGCGAGATCCACGCGCTGCTCGGCGAGAACGGCGCCGGCAAGTCGACGCTGATGAACCTTCTGTCGGGCGTCCATACGCCGGATGAGGGCGAGATCCGCGTCGACGGCAAGCCGGTGCGCTTCAACAATCCGCGCGAGGCGCAGGCAGCCGGCATCGCCACCATCTTCCAGGAACTCGACCTCGTGCCCTCGCTCGACGTCGCGTCGAACCTCTTCCTCGGCCGCGAGCTGATGCGGCCAGGCGGCATGCTCGACGTGCCGGCGATGCGCCGCGAGGCGAAGCAGCGGCTGGAGGCGATCGAGCTCGCCATCGATCCTTCGCGGCTCGTCGCCGACCTCTCGGTCGGGCAGCGCCAGGTGGTGGCGATCGTCAAAGCGCTGTCCTATGCGTCGCGCGTCTTGATCATGGACGAGCCGACGGCGGCGCTCACCGTCGGCGAGGTCGAGCGCCTGTTCGACATCATGAGGAAGCTCGCCGCGACCGGTGTCGGCATCGTCTACATCTCGCATCGGCTGGAGGAAGTCCCTGGTATCGCCGACCGCGTGACGGTGATGCGCGACGGCCGCGTCGCCGGCATCGCCGCGCCGCACGCGCCGCAGGCCGAGCTGGTGCGCTTGCTGGTCGGGCGGCCGCTGGACGAGCTTTATCCCGAACGTGCCAAGAGCGCCGGCAGGACGCTGCTGAGCCTCAAGGATGCAAGCTTCAGGCTCGCCCGCGAAAGCGCCGGCTGGCAGCCGCCGAGCGGGATTACGCTCGAGGTCAAGGAAGGCGAGATCGTCGGGCTCGCCGGGATCATGGGGGCAGGGCGCACCGAGTTGCTTTCCGCGCTCTACGGCACCGGCCTCGCCGGCCGCTGGCAAGGCGAGGTAGCGGTCGACGGCCGGCCGGTGAAGCTCGAATCCATCAACGCGGCGCGCAAGGCGGGCATCGCCTTCGTCACCGACGACCGGCGCGGCAGCGGCCTGATGCTTCGGATGGCAGTGGGCTTGAACCTGGTGATGTCGGTGATCCGCCGCATCTCGCCAGCCGGGCTGATGTCGCCGCGCCGCCAGGCGGAGGCCGTGCGGCAATCCTTCGGGCAGTTTGACATCCGCCCGAAGAACCCGGACATCGCCGTCGGCGCGCTGTCGGGCGGCAACCAGCAGAAGGTGGTGCTGGCGAAGGAAATCCTCGGCAATCCGCGGCTGTTGCTGCTCGACGAGCCGACGCGCGGCGTCGATGTCGGCGCCAAAGGCGAAATCTATGCGCGCCTGCGGGCGCTCGCAGCGCAGGGGCTGGGCATTCTGGTCGCCTCCAGCGAGATGCCGGAGCTGATCGGGCTGTGCGACCGGATCGTGGTGCTGCGCCAGGGGAGCAATGTGGCGGAATTCATCGGCGGCGTCGACGAGCACACCGTGCTTGCCGCGGCAAACGGCAGGGAGGCCTGATGTCGGACCAGAAGATTTCGGTGGCGGCAAGCCCTTCGGTACCCGCTGCTCCGGCAGCGAGGCGCGTCGACCCGCTGGCGATCATCGTGCGCTTCCAGAGCCTGATCGGCCTGGTGCTGGTGGCGATCGGCGGCGTCATCTTCTCGCCCCGGCGCCATGGCGAGATCCTGTTCCTTAACCCCGACAACATCGCCAACATCGTGCGCGCGGTGTCGGAAACCGGCATCATCGCCATCGGCATGACCTTCGTCATCATCACCGCCGGCATCGATCTCTCGGTCGGCGCGGTGCTCGGCCTTTCCGCCGTGGTGACCGCCACCATGATGATCTCCGGCGGCTTCGGGCTGATCTCGACCATTTTGGCCGTGCTCGCCATGGGCATCGTCTTCGGCGTCGTCCAGGGCACGATTTCCACCCGCTTCCGGCTGGAGCCGTTCATCGTGACGCTCGCCGGCCTGCAGGCGGCGCGGGGTCTCGCGCTGATCGTCTCCGGCAACCAGTACATCAACATCTCCTATGGCGACGGACCGGGCCTGGCGCCGCCGGTCTTCGCGGTGCTGGGCGAGCGCCTGTTCGACAACACCGTGCCGGTGGCGACCATCGTTTTCATCATCTTTGCTGCTTTGGCCACGCTGGTGCTCAACACCACGCGCTTCGGTCGCTACGTCTATGCCGTCGGCGGCAACGAACGCGCCGCGCGCATTTCCGGCGTGCCGGTGTCGATGGTGAAGATCTCGGTCTACGCCATCACCGGATTTGCCTCCGCGCTTGCCGGCATCGTGCATGCCGGCCAGTTCAACTTCGGCAGCGCCAATGACGGCATGGGCTATGAGCTGACCGCGATCGCCGCCGTGGTCATCGGCGGCACCAGCCTGTTCGGCGGCGCGGGCTCGATGGTCGGCACCGTCGCCGGCACCATCATGCTCGGCGCCCTGGCCAACATCCTTCAGCTCAACAACATCACCCCCGCCACGCAGTTGCTCGCGACCGCCGCGATCATCGTCTTGGCGGCAGTGCTTCAATCCCTCGTTCGCCGCCGCGAGGGTTTGGGACGATAGGAGGTCGGCGGCAGCATTCCGTAAGAGCAACCCCAGGAACTGCAACGAAAGTCTGGCAACTCCCGCCAGATGAGGAGGAGACTGAGCATGAGAAGCATAGAGAGAGGAATGAGCCGCGCGCTGAAATCCGTGCTCCTGGCAGGCGCCGGCCTGTGCATGGCGGGCACTGCCCAGGCGGCCGACCCGATGGTGAAAGCCTGTGCCAAGGACGGCCAGTTCGTTATCGGTTTTTCGCAGGCCAACAACGCCGAGCCCTATCGCCAGCACGTCAATGACGAGCTGACGGCGGCGGCCAAGGAAGTGCCGGGCTTCACGCTGCAGATCGCCGACGGCGCCGGCAACGTCAACACGCAGACCTCGCAGGTCGACAATTTCATCACCCAGAAGGTCGATCTTCTGCTGATCTCGCCCTTCGAGGCCGCCCCGCTGACGCCGGCCGTGAAGCGCGCCATGGATGCCGGCATTCCGGTGATCGAGCTCGACCGCAAGACGGTGGGCGACCCCGGCAAGGACTACACGGCCTTCATCGGCGGCGACAATTTCAAGATCGCTGAGGAAGCCGGCAAGTACACGGCCTCGAAGCTTTTGCCCGATGGCGGCGAGGCGGCGGTGCTGGAAGGCTTGCCGAGCTCGACGCCGGCAGTGGAGCGCTTGAACGGCTTCAAGGAAGGCGTGAAGGCCAATGCCAAGATCCAGATCGTCGCCGAGCAGGCCGCCGACTGGGTTCCGGATAAAGCCCAGACCGCCTTTTCGGCCATGCTGCAGGCGCATCCCGACATCAAGGTGCTCTATGCCTCGAACGACATGATGGCGGCAGGCGCGCTGCTGGCCGCCAAGGGCGCCGGCAAGGACGTCAAGATCATCGGCACCGACGGCCTGCCGGGCCCGGCCGGCGGCATCGAGGCGGTGGCCAAGGGCGACTGGGCGGCGACCTTCACCTATCCGACCGGCGCCAAGGAAGCGATCGAGATGTCGAAGAAGATCCTGCTCGACTGCGCGACGTCCGTTGAGCCGACGGTGACGGTGGACACCACCGCGATCACCCCGGAGAACGCCAAGCAACTGGCCGGGAAGTAGGGCAGGGCTCTCCATCGAAGATGTTGCGACAAGGCCCCGGCGACGGGGCCTTGTTTTCTTTTTGGGGCTCCTGCTGGCCGAACGGATCGGCCCGCCAGGGTGGTGACAATCAGCTTGGCGCGTGCATTGTTTGCGCGGCAACCGACATCGACCTGGGAGAAGAGCCTTGTCCGAGATTGCAACGATCCTTTCCATCCTTGGCGTTTTCCTGCTGGGCGCGATGAGCCCCGGGCCGAGTTTCGTCGTCGTCTCGCGTATCGCGGTGGCCGGTGAGCGCTCGGACGGCCTGGCGGCAGCGATCGGCATGGGCATTGGCGGCTTCATCTTCGCCACCATTGCGGTGGCGGGCCTGACCGCGCTGCTCGTCCAGGTCGCCTGGCTGGACATTTTCCTGCGCATCGCCGGCGGCGCTTATCTGTTGTGGATCGGCATAAAGATCTGGCGCGGCGCCAACGAGCCGATCGACATCGCCAGCGATGCCTCGGTGCGCGCCGGCTCGTTCTGGCGGGCGTTGCGCCGTGCGCTTCTGGTGCAGCTTGCCAACCCGAAGACCGCGATCTTCTACGCCTCGATGTTCGCAGCCATGCTGCCGGCATCGCCGCCGCTCTGGATGCTGCTCATCCTGCCGCCGCTGCTCTTCCTGAACGAATTCGTCTGGTACGCGGTCGTCGCCTTCGCCTTTTCCTCCAGCCGGCCGCGCGCGGCCTATCTCGGCACCAAGCACTGGATCGACCGTGCCGCCGGCGCCGTCGTCGGCGCGCTCGGCCTGAAGCTGATGTGGGAAGGCATAGCCGCCGCGCGCCGGGGTTTCGCCGGATGAGGTGACATCGAGGCCCGGCGAGGGCATCTCGTGCGGACATTGTGAAACTTTCTGATTTTCAGGCCGTTGTCGGCCTGATGTCAGAGACTAGATCCAAACAGAAGGCGGCCGGCGCCAAACCAAACGGTGCCGGGAAGTCGCGACCGCAGGAGTCGCGCGAAGAGACGTCGCGCCCAGAGGAAGCGCGCGAAGAGGAAGCGCGCGAACGGAAGCCGCGCCCGGAAAAATCGAGCGCCTCGGAAAAATCGAGCCCAAAGAAATCAGCCGACATGAAGGAGCCGGCCGCCGAAGCCGCGCCCGAGGTGAACGGCCAGGCCGCGCCGCCCCCGCCCGAGGCCGTCGAGCCGGATCCCGAGCTGACGCCGCAAAAGGCCGAGCAGGCTCGCAAGAAATACCTTTTGAGGCGTTTCTGGATCAGCGGGCGCGGCTATTGGGGCCGGCACGGCGACCGGCTCGCCTGGCCGTTCACGATCGGGGTGCTGGTGCTGATCTGCGTCAATGTCGGCTTCCAGTATGGCATCAATGTCTGGAACCGCGCGTTTTTCGACGCCATCGAGCAACGCAACGTCCACACCGTCTATGTGCTCAGCGCCGTGTTCCTGCCGCTGGTGGCCGGCACGGCCAGCCTTGTCGTCGCGCAGGTCTATCTGCGCATGACGATCCAGCGCCGCTGGCGCTCCTGGCTCACCACATCGGTCATCGCGCGCTGGTTGGCCAGCGGCCGCTACTATCAGTTGAACCTCGTTGCCGGCGACCACACCAACCCCGAGGCCCGCCTCACGGAGGATCTGCGGATCGCCACCGAGTCGCCCGTCGATTTCATTTCCGGCGTGCTCAACGCGTTCCTGTCGGCCTCGACCTTCATCGTGGTGCTGTGGACGATCGGCGGCGCGCTCACCCTGACGCTCGACGGCGCGAGCCTGATCATTCCCGGCTTCCTTGTCGTCACGGCGGTCATCTATGCCGCCATCACCTCCACCTCGATGGTGGTTATCGGCCGCCATTTCGTGCAGCTTTCCGAGCAGAAGAACCAGGCGGAGGCCGAGTTCCGCTACGTGCTGACGCGCGTGCGCGAAAACGGCGAGAGCATCGCACTGCTCGGCGGCGAGGAGGAGGAGCGCAGCGGCATCGACAGGAATTTCGGCCATGTGCTGAGGCAATGGGCGCTGCTGACCGGCCAGCACATGCGCACGGCGCTGGTGTCTCAAGGGTCGAGCCTGTTCGCGCCGGTCGTGCCGGTGCTGCTGTGCGCGCCGAAATTCCTCGAAGGCTCGATGTCGCTTGGGCAGGTCATGCAGGCCGCTTCCGCCTTCGCAATCGTGCAGGGCGCCTTCGGATGGCTGGTCGACAACTACCCGCGCCTCGCCGATTGGAATGCGTCGGCCCGCCGCATCGCCTCGCTGATGATGTCGCTCGACGGGCTGGAGCGCGCCGAACGGAGTGAGGCCTTCGGACGCATCAGGCACGGCAAGACGGAAAACGGCGCCATGCTCAGCCTGGACGACCTCTCCGTGACGCTCAACGACGGCACCGGCGTGGTCAAGGAGACCGAGGTCGAGATCGAGCCGGGCGAGCGGGTGCTGGTGGCCGGCGAATCCGGCACGGGCAAGTCGACGCTGGTGCGGGCGATCGCCGGTCTGTGGCCGTGGGGCGGCGGCAGGGTCAATTTCCACGCCGACAGGCGCCTGTTCATGCTGCCGCAGCGCCCCTACATCCCCACCGGCACGCTGCGTCGCGCGGTTGCCTATCCCGCTCCCGCCGACAACTGGACGGTCAAGAAGATCAACGCCGCCCTCGACAAGGTCGGCCTCGGCTACCTGAAAGACCGGCTGGAGGAAGACGCGCCCTGGGACCAGACGCTCTCCGGCGGCGAAAAGCAGCGCCTCGCCTTCGCGCGCCTCCTGCTGCATGAGCCCGACATCGTCGTGCTCGACGAAGCGACCTCGGCGCTCGACGAGAAGAGCCAGAACAGGATGATGGAGACGGTGATCCAAGCGTTGCCCAGGGTCACCATCATCAGCGTCGCCCACCGCGCCGAGCTGGAAGCTTTTCACAGCCGCAAGATCACGCTCGAGCGGCGCGAGGGCGGGGCGAAGCTGGTCAGCGATGTGGAGCTTATTCCGCGCAAGAGGAAGCGGGGCCTGATCACGCGGGCTCTATGGGGGAGTGGGAGGCGGGGTCGAGGGGCGTGAGGCGGGAGTGGGCGAACTCAGTACGTGCCATAGCCGTCCCCGACGGATCGATAACTACTACGCTAGAAGGAGACGGCCCCTAAGCCTTTTGCGGAGCTTGGCGCTGCCGAGAGTGCTTTTCTATCATGAGTTTTTGGTGCGGCATCCAGCCGCGCAGTACGGGTCACGCAGAACAAATAGCGGGGAGGGGACGCACAGCCGGTGGGGTTCAGTGATGAACCATGTGCAGGGTACCCAATCAGGATGCTTCCATCAGGCCTTCACCTTTATTAGACGACTGGTTTCGAGTTTACTTCCTGGAATGCGCGCCAGGGGCTGCACCCGCGCGCTATGCCTCATTTCGCTATGCCTCGTTCTGCTGCTGGGACTTCCGGCGAGGAGCCAGTCGACGGCTGACGACAGACTAGGCCCGGGAGACAGTATTGAACTACACGTCTGGCACTGGACTGCGCTGCGCGGCGGCGTTTTAGAGGGGTTGCAACTCAACCGAAACTTCAGCATCGACTCGACCGGCAGGCTTGAGCTTCCAAACATCGGGAGCATTGCCGCCGCAGGCCTGCGTACGGACGAGTTGGCAAAGCTGATTGCCGATCGCTTGCAAGCCAGGAGTGGCCTGCCCGAGCGGGCAGAGACGATCGTCCAGCGCATCCTGAAACCGGCCACCGAAACGACAGGTTCCGTGGAGCCCGAAGGCGACCAGCCAAAGGCACTCAAGGAAGCTGCGCGAACTTTGCCTGGCGAGCATGAGCAGGCTTTACGCCGCGAATTGGCGGCAGCACGAGCGGCGCTGGACGTCATGCAGCGCAACGCGCGCGACGCAAGCGCCGAGGCACATGCAGTGGCCGACAAGGCGGCCAAACAAGCACAAGATCTGCAAAAGCAGCGGCAGAAAGCCAAAGCGCTCGCGCTAGATCTGGAGGCGGCGAGACGCGTTATCGAAGGCTTCAAGGCCGAGGCCATTGTCTGGGACAATGAAAAGGCCGCGATGCTTAATGCGGATCGCTCAGCAGAAGCCTCCCAGGCTGCCGTTCAGCGGACGCTTGATGAGGAGCGGCATAGGGTTGAGCTCCTGGAGCAGGAACTCGCCGCGTCCCGCCGTGCCGTCGACGCTCTGAAGACAAACGCAAATCTGGCGGCGTTCGAGCAGGCCAACGCCATAAAGGACCGGCAGGTGGCCGAGGCAGCATTGAAGCAAGCTGGCGAAGCGCTGGCGCTGGAACGCCAACGGGCAGATGCCGCCGCGCGTGATCTCGACAGTGTGCGCAAGGAACGCGACGCTTCACGGGAGGCCGCGGCAGCGTTGAGCGCGGCGTTGGAACAAGAGCGTGAAAGATCTATCGGCCTGGCCCGCAGCCTCAGTGCAGCGCGGCAGGCAATTGGCATCGTCAAGGCGCAGCGTCGCACGGTGGGCATGAGACGCATGCCGAAAGCGCCTATCCCCGCCAGTTCTCTTGCAAGCATAACAGAGCGCTCCGGGTCTGCGCGTAAGCCGCCGGACAAACAGAGGGTCAAGGTCCAAAGGTCACCGCAACCTGATCTGGTGGCGACCGTAGCTCTTCCCGCCGCTTTGCTCCCGATGCGACCACCGAAGCTCGACCCTCGCCAATGAAGAGTGGTGAGCCGCAACTATGCTGCCGGGGAGTGTGGCCATGAAAAAATATGTCGCAGCGGCGTTGGCGATCGGGATCACAATCGGCCCTGCCTCGGCTGTTGACGTAGGCGTAGGCGGCACGGTTGGCGGTGTCGGGGTCGGCGCTGGATTGAGCGCCGGTTCGCAAGGCGTGTCGGCGGGCGTGGACGCGAGCGCCGACGGTGTAGGTGGAGCAAACGTTGGCGCATCGGCCAGCGGCAGCAGATCACTCGGCGTTGGTGCCGGCGGCAACCTGGGCGGCATAGGCGCAGGTGTGTCGACGGGCGCCCGTGTGGGCGACCATCCTTCCGTCCAAAGCGGGCCGGCTGCCTCTGCCCGGCGCCCGGCCGCAGTCACCACAGCCCCCGCTTTGGCCAAGACCGCAGTACAATCCATCATTCTGCCTGGCGCCCTCCAGCCTTCCAGAGCTGCCAAC
This sequence comes from Mesorhizobium silamurunense, assembly GCF_014843905.1. Taxonomy (NCBI): domain Bacteria; kingdom Pseudomonadati; phylum Pseudomonadota; class Alphaproteobacteria; order Hyphomicrobiales; family Phyllobacteriaceae; genus Mesorhizobium; species Mesorhizobium silamurunense. Next base: position 18,152 of record NZ_LPVS01000008.1, read on the forward strand.
GGTGACCTCCGGCGGGTCACCGAGCGGCATCCGTCTGGGGTCCTGTCACCTCTGAAAGCGAAACCTGGTACGCCGGCTGCCGTGGTGCGCGCCTGTCGCGCGGCGATCATGACCGCCGCGAAGCCCCTTGGCGCCGTGCGTGTCTACGCTGCAAGCGCAGGTCCCTCGCGACAACTTCAAAGCGGACTTAACGCCCCGATCGCGGTGCGCATAGACTATGAAAGGCAAGGCGGCATTGAAGTCAGGCAGGCGCGAGTCGCTTGTCGCCTCAATGCGGCAGGGATGGTCACCGCGGTGATTTAGAAGCAGGAAGCGGCCTCTGGCCGTTGCTGGTCCTCGCGACAGTTGCAACCACATAAGCTGCGTTCGCCTTGGACGCGCTGGCAATCGCATATGGCAGCGCCATCCTCCTCTCCGGCCGCTGCGTGGCCACCTCTGCCCCATTTCACGCGGGCGAGGAACCCAAGCTTTCCATGGCCGCGACCTCGGCGATTGGCATTCGCTCGCCCCCGCAACGTGGGGGGTCCGAAGGACGGGCGAGACCTGTGGCTCGCCCCGGCACGGTGGCTCGGCGAAGCCGAGACGGAGCGGGGCCGGCGCTGCCATCTGCGATCCTTCGAGCAGCCGAAGATTCCACAAGTCCTTGCATCGTCGATATGATGCACGAGCTCTGCACAATCGAAGGGGAGCATCGAAGTGAACGAAGTCAGTCCAAGGCCAATCGCCGAGATCGCCAGCTACCACGCCCATATCTACTACGCCGGGCCAACCGAGCGGCAGCATGCCGAATGGCTGCGCCTGCGCATCGGCGAGCGTTTCCGCGTGCGCCTGGGCAACTGGCGCGACGAGCCGGTCGGTCCGCATCAGCAGGCCATGTACCAGGTCTCGTTCGCGAACGAGATTTTCGCTTCGCTCGTTCCCTGGCTGATGCTGAACCACGGCGGCCTGAGCATCCTCATCCACCCCAATACCACCAACCCCAAGCGCGACCATCTGATCGACCCGATCTGGATAGGCCGGCCGCTGGGGGTGAGCGGCGAAATTCTGGGCGAAGATGATGAGGCGGAAGAGGCGCTGGAGGTGAATACGGAGCCGACGCTGGGGGCGTAGGGGCGGCGCTATCGGCAATATGAGGCTCCGCCTCGGAAAATCGCGCTCACCGGCAGTTTAGCTCAGGCGGGCGACCGACCGCTCTGCGCCGATCTCGGTCGTGGGATTGAATAATGCGGATGCCTTAAAGCAGGCATTGTGAAGACCACACCGAACTTAGCGCCGCTTGGTACCATGTGCTCGTGCTAGAGACCGTCGGGCTAACGAGCTTCAAGGATTTCGTTCGCTAGTAAGTTCCTGTATTTTCTCGAGGAGGTTCTTGACGAGTAGCTGGTAGACCTGCGTGAGCTCGCTTGGCGATAATTCAACTCTGATGTCGTACTTGCCAGAATAGTTCACCTGCAAATCAACGGTCCCGAACAGCGTCGTAGCGCCATCGCGAATGTCGGTCGCTACGATCATGTTCGGCAACGGCTGATCAAGCAAAATGACGCCCAGTTCGCCGGGGTGATTGTGCGTTGTCGTGCGGATCCTCACAGCGTCAAACCTCCTTGTGAGACGAGAGCCCGCCTCTCCACATCAGCATCGTCTAGTGTCGGAGCTCTCCGGCTCTGTCCAAAATAGAAGCGATCCCCTGAAAACGCGAGGAACAAAAATCGATGGTATCGGCGGAGCCGCGAATCTGTGCTAAGCGGCCCCCCAACCAACCAAAGGATTACACCAGTGAGCGAACCGACGGTGGCCGAGGCAACCGAAAGTATTTATGCCTCGCTGCGGGCGGACAATGCCGACATCGACGCACATATCGCGACACTTAAGGCAGCGCTGACACGAGAGGGGATAAAACAGGCGGTGTTCGATCCAACTAAGTTGGCACAGAACAACCGCTCGGGTCGCAAGTTGATGCAGGCTTATTTTCGGCAGCGCGGCGTGAGCGTGAGGTTTTCGGACTAGAACCGCACTGCGCCGTTGGCAGTGCTCGGCCGGTCCGGCGGTTTGCCAATTGGAAGTCGAGACTGCGCCGCATGTCCACCCTAGGACCAGCTTGGCCGCTTCCTGAAAGCAGACATTGTCCTGCGACTACACTAGAGGTCCTGATAGCGCCAGCACTGAACCTCCACTACGCATCTGGTCGGTCGGCGAAAACATCGCACATATGCTCAAAGGCTCGCGCGACGGCGAGACGGGGTGGGGCGACCGCTGGGTCCTGCTCGGCTTCGACCACGAGCCACCCGCCATAGCCTTGATCCCTGACAAAGCGGGCAATTGGGACGAAGTCCACGATCCCATCTCCCGGCACTGTGAATACTCCCCTGCGCACACCGGCATTGAAGCTCAGATCGCCGGTACGGACTTCTTCCAGAACCGGCCTGCGGATATCCTTGAGGTGGATATGGTTGATACGGTCTCCAAAGCGCTCGATCAGTCGGACGTAGTCAAAGCCGGCTGCCACGGCGTGACCGGTGTCGAGCAGCAAGCCTGTCTCTGGTCCCACTTTGTCGAAGATTCCCGAGATCTCGTCGAATGTCTCGGCAACCATCATCAGATGATGATGGTACGCAAGTTTAAGATCGTACTCCTCGGCAAGACGCTTCGCGAACTCGGTCAACCGCGCAGCATACGCAGCCATGTCTGCCTTCGGCATGATTACTCGCTTTGACATCGGAACATCGAGCGGCGATCCCGGCGTCATCATCGCGACCTCGCCGTAAACCATCACTTTGCAATCCGTCGCGTGCAGGAGGCCGGCATGGCTGGCGACCGCTTCCATTTCTTCGCCAACGCCATGTTCAGCTAGGGTCAGGACTCATTGATCCAGAAGATGAAGGCTGCAGCGAAG